>DIVU01000364.1 GCA_002423365.1 Desulfuromonadaceae bacterium UBA6124
ATGCCCTTCTGATCCGTTATGATCGCTCGATAACGTTCGGCGAGGCCGGTCAGCTCATCCTCGGACAGATCGGCATGAGTAATGAGTATGGTTTCGTATCTCCTCAATGTTCTTTCCTCCTTTCGGCTCTATAGCCCGGACTGGGTCCGGGCAAGGAGAGTCCCTCTCTGAATTTTGGTTACCTTCTATAATACGTCTCCGCAGAAATCAAGACTTTTCGCAGGGGAGAATGCAATGGATTTCGCTCATGGTCACATTGCGCTCACATTGTCCTTGACTTAAATAGGTCTGTTGCTTAAAAAAGGAGTCTGTAAAAGCACTTCCCTGCGACGGGAACGTGTTCGGGTAGAGATTAGGGTTCTGAAGCATGGCCGGAAGGAAGGATGAGATCGCAACAGCAATCGGTGGAGATGTAACCGAGAGAGCGGAGCCGTGTGTGGAAATGATTGACATGCACAGCCACATCCTGCCCGGCCTGGACGACGGCGCCGCCGACTGGAAGCAGGCGGTCGCGATGGCGCGCGTCGCCGCCGAAGACGGCATCGCGGAGATGGTGTGCACCCCCCACTGGGTCCTCGGGAAGTACGAAAACAGCCGGGGAAAGATCCTTCCCTGTCTTGCCGAGTTCAAGGCCCGCCTGGCCGTTGAGAAGATTCCGCTGAAGATCCACCCGGGCGCGGAGCTTCGGATTGACACCACCCTTCTGCAACGCCTCAAGGCCGGCCAACTTCTCACCCTCAATAACGGCAGCGGCTACATCCTGCTGGAGCTCCCGGACGACGGCCTCCCGTCCGATCTTCACCATTTCCTCTGGGAACTGCAGGTCAACGGCTTTCGGCCGATCCTGAGCCACGTGGAGAGAAATCCGCTCATCAGGGAAAATCCCGGGCGGCTCGTTGATTGGGTCGAGCGGGGAATTCTCACGCAGATTACGGCAGCCAGCCTGCAATCCGGCTTCGCCCGCGAGATCCGGGAGTTCGCCGTTTTTCTCGTGGAGCATCGCCTCGTGCACATGCTGGTCACCGATACCCACAGCCTCCGAATGCGCAGGCCGGAGCTCTCCGGCGCCCGCCGCGTGATCGAAAACCTGATGGGATCGGAAACGGCAAACCGGATGGTCCGCGAGACCCCGAGGCATATTCTCCGGGGCGAGCCCGTAGCGGTCGAAGACCCGGTCCCGATCGAAGAGCGAAAAAAGAAAGGGAGGCTGCGGTCCTTTCTGCGGACCAGCCGGGTATCGGGATGGATTTCGTAAAAGAATTTTCTTGATATTTGTAAAAATAATTGATACTTGGTTCGCAAAATACAGTATCAATCACACCGTCTATTCAAGATTACAGACAAAGGGTCTCATATCGATTCATTGGGGAGGGTCATCATGAGAAAGAAGAGCGTTTTGCGCGGACTGAGGGTGTGCTTCGTCGTCCTGCTTTTTGTGTTCGCCATCGGCGCCGCGTCGGCGCAGGCGGCCACGCAGGGCGATGTGGCGTTGAACCTGGCCAACCTGCTGGGTTTGAGCCTTCCCCCGGGGGCGACGGCGGCGGATGCGATCAGCGCCCTGAATGCAGTGGGGATCGTGCCGTGTGGAGGAAGCTGGAGTGCCAGTGCCCCTGCGGACAGCAGTTTCATCGGCTGCCTCTATAGCTCCGTCCAGGCTTCTATCACGGCGGGCAGGATTCCCGCCGGGGCGGGCCGCGGCTCGGCTTCGGCAAACGTTGCGGCGGCCTGCACGATGGCGGGCATTCCCGCCAATACCGCCGTGAACGCCATCACCGGCGCCGGTGGCAACGCGGCCCAGGCCAACAGCGGCGCGTCGTACGGCGCGTCCGTGGCGGCCGGCGGTCCCGGCGGCGGTCCCGGCGGTTTCGGGCCGGGCGGCTTGGGTTTTGGCGGCGCGGGTGGCGCCGGCGGTGGCGGCGGCGGAGGAACGGTTTCGCCCAGCCGGTAACCAAACCCGATCTTTCACCGAATGCTTCGACGATTGATTTGCCACGACTTCAGAGAGGTGAGACATGAACAGAAAATGGATCGTACCGCTCATTTTGGTGATTTTTGCCTTGACGGCCTTCCCGGTGGCGGTGTCTGCCGAAGGGCTGTATGCGAATCCGCCAGTCGGTAAGGGGAACATCAAGGTCGGCCCGCTGGAGGTTCACCCCTCCATCGGCGTGACGGGCACCTACACGGACAATGTTTATCAGAATTACGACGGCAAGGAGAAGGAGAGCAGTTTCATCACGACCGTCTCCCCGGCGCTGCAACTGATTCTGCCGTTCGCCGGCCGCCACAATGTTCAGGCGGGATACCTGGCCGACATCAACAGGTATTCGAATTTCAGCGAAAACGACTACGTCCGTCAGACCGCGAACGCGAGCGTGAATCTCGATTTTCCGGGCGGCCTGCTCTTTACCGTCAGCGATGTGTTCGTCGCTTCCGAGGTCATCCGCAGGTGGAAGGAGCAGCCGGGCCTCGGCGGCGGGAACGACCCCTACCGCGCCAAGCCGTACAACTCGAACGACTTCCTGACCAAGGCCAAATATCAGTTTGCCGAACGCTGGGCGGCGGCCCTCTGGTACAACTTCTACAAGTACGACTACGACAAGGAGTACGACAAGACCGGCAGCTATGACCGACACCTCGGCGGCACGTCGCTGTTCTATCGCTTCACGCCCAGGACCGATGCGCTCCTCGAATACCAGTACTCGACCGTGAAATATCCCGACAACCGGTTTTACGACAACAAGAACAACACGGTCTATGTGGGCGTCGGGTTCGACCCCAGCGCGATGATCAACGGGTACGCGAAAGTCGGCTGGACGCAGAAGAAATACGACGAGAAGTTCGCGGGGAAGGACGACGAGTTCAACACGTTCTCGGCGCAGATCGACCTGGGCTACAACATCACGCCCAATGACGTGGTCAATTTCCGGGGCATCCGGGTGATCGACGAGGATTTGGACACGAACGCGCCCTATACCCGCAGCGACGTCTCGATCGGCTACAGCCACATCATGTCGATGAACAACAAGATCCGGCCCAATGCGCGCGTCGGCTATGCGAAACACGAATTCGACGGGTGGGCGACGGATGTCAACGGGGCCCTCAAGCAGCGGGACGACAAGGTCCTTTATGCGACGGTCGGCGTGGACTATGCCATGCAGCCCTGGCTGATGTGGAGCCTCGGCTACACGTACCGGAACCAGGACTCCAACTTCATCCGCTACGACTACGACGAGAACCGCGTGTTCCTGAACGCAACGCTCGCGTTTTAAACGGGAAGGAAAAAGACAATCCGTTATGGCCATCCATAGAGAATCGCCCCTTCTGCGCCTGGGATCCACCCGGGCGATGAAGGGGTTCTTTTTGTGTCTTATCGCGCTCTGCCTCGTCTGGCTCTTTCCCGCAACGCTTCCCGCCCAGAGCGATTACCTGATCGGCAAGGAAGACGTCCTCGAAATCATGGTCTGGGGCCACGACGACCTGAAGAGGACGATGCCGGTTTCGCTCGAAGGGATGATCTCCTTTCCGCTGATCGGGGAGATCCGCGCGGAGGGAATCTCGACGGTCGCGCTGGAGAAGGTGATCGCGGCGAAGCTGGGGGAGGGGTACATCGTCAATCCCCAGGTCACGGCCACGGTGAAGGAGCACAAGAGCCAGCGGGTCTTCGTGATGGGGGAGGTCAACCAGCCGGGCACCTACGCCGTCACGCGCGAGAACAACCTTCTCTTTGTCCTTTCCCAGGCCGGCGGGCCGACCAAGGAGGCGGGCGAAGAGTTGGTGATCATCCGGCCCGGCAGGCGCGTCGATCGGGCGCTGACGCTCGAGGAGGCGGAGAAGGCCAAAGAGCAGATCATCCAGGCGAACCTGCGGGACGTCCTTGCCGGCGACCAGAAGAGCAACATGGCGATCCGCGACGGGGACACCGTCATCGTCTCGAAGATGCCCTACTTCTTCGTGATGGGTGAGGTCAAGACCCCCGGCAAGTACAACCTCGAGCGCGGGACGACCGTGCTCAACGCCATCAGCATGGGCGGCGGCCTGACGCCGCTGGCCGCGCCGAAACGCACGAAGATCACGCGCGAGCAGGACGGCAGGAAGGTCGAAATCCCCATCACCATGGAGACGCTGGTCCTCCCCGGCGACACCATCGTCGTCCCCCAAAGCTTTTTCTAGCAGCCTCCCGGGGGCGGATTTCAAAATTGGTTTGTGGTTTGGGTCACGGCTCCCAACAATCGCACCCAAAAAGGTAGGCAAAGGAAAACGCATGCAACAAAACCCCGCGTCACAATTCATCGAAGAGGTGCACCTGCGCGACTATTGGCTGACGATCCTCAAGCACCGCAAGCTGGCCCTCATCACGCTTTTGGTTGTCCTCACGGCGGCGCTCATCTACCTGTTCACCGCAATTCCGGTGTACCGCGCTACCACGCAGATCCTCATCGAGCGCGCCAACCCGAACATCCTCTCCGCGCAGGAGATCTTCGCGATCGACCCGTCCGGCCAGGACTTCTACCAGACCCAGTACAAGGTCCTCGAGTCCCGCGCGATCGCCCGCGACGTGATCGGCCGCCTGCATCTGGACAAGCATCCCGAATACCGGGCCGCCGAAGAGGGCGCCTTTTCGCTGCTGGCGCCGCTGAAATGGGCCTCCGATTTCATAACGGAGCTGATCCGCGGCAAGGAGGAGGAGCCCCCCGCACCCGGCGAGATCCCCATTGCCGACACCCTCTCCACGATGAAGCCCGAGGAGGACTCCGGCCTCGTCAGCGCCTTCAAGTCCCGCCTGAAAATCACACCGGTCCGCAACAGCCGGATCGTCGAGATCGGCTTTGAGTCGATCGACCCGCGGCTGGCCGCGCTCGGCGCGAACACCGTCGCCCAGGCCTACATCGACTGGAACCTCGGCCTCCGGATTAAAAGCTCGCAGTCCGCGTCGATCTTCCTCGACGAGCAGGTCAAGCAGGCCAAGCAGCGGATGGAGGCCTCCGAGCAGGCGATCCAGCAGTACCGCGAGAAGTACGGCCTCTCGCTGGCCGCCGGCAAGACCGACGACGGCCGCCAGACGCAGGACCTCAGCCGCCAGCGCCTCAGCCAGGTCAGCTCCCAGCTCACCGAGGCCACCAACAAGCGCATCGAGGCGGAGATCAAGTACCGAAACGCGCTGGACCTTTCGAAGAGCCCCGATACCGCCGACAGCATCCCCGAGGTCTCCATGAACCCGGTGATCATCTCCATGAAGGACAAGGAGGTGCAACTGATCCGGGAGCGCACCGTGAAGGCCGGCAAGTACGGGCCGAAGCACCCCGAGATGGTCGCGCTGAACCAGGAGCTGGAGAACCTCCTGAAACTCAAAAGGCAGGAGATCAAAAACGTCGTCGATTCGCTGAAGGCGACCTACGAGATTGCCCAGAAGCAGGAGCGCGCGCTCACCCAGGCGATGCAGGCCCGCGAGGGCGAGACGATCAGCCGCGACAAGATCGCCATCCAGTTCCAGGTGCTCCAGCAGGAGGCGGAGTCCAACCGCCAGCTCTACGACCTGCTGCTCAAGCGCCTGAAGGAAAGCGGCGTCACCGAGGAGAACCGGACGGTTAACATCCATATCGTCGATCGCGCCGAGGTGCCCACGATTGCCGCCTGGCCCCCGAAGGCCAAGGGTCTGCTTCTGGCCCTCGTGCTGGGCCTCGCCCTCGGGATCGGGCTCGCTTTCTTTGTCGAGTACCTCGACGATACGGTGAAGTCCCCCGACGACATCGAGAAGCGCTTCGACCTGCCCTACCTGGGCTCGGTCCCGCGCTTCGAATCCAAGGCAAACGGGAAGAAGGGATCGGACCTCCTTGTCCTCGAAGACCCGAAATCCCAGGCCGCCGAGGCGTACCGCGGCCTGCGGACCGGGATACTCTTCTCCACGCCGGACCGGTCCCCGCGCGCGATCCTGCTCACCAGCGCCACCGCGTCGGAGGGGAAGACGATCACCTCCGTAAACATCGCGCTGATCATGGCGATGGCCGGCGAGCGGACGCTCCTGGTTGATCTCGACATGCGCCGCCCGCGCCTGCACAAGAGCCTGAACGTCCCGAGCGAACGGGGCGTCTCCAACATCCTCGTCGGGGGAGGGGACTGGCGCGAGTTTGTCATCGAGACCGCGACGCCGAACCTGCATTTCATCCCGTCCGGGCCGATCTCGCCGAACCCGGCCGAGCTGATCGCCTCGGAGCGGATGAAGAATCTGATCCGCGAGTGGACCGAAGCCTACGACCGGGTGATCATCGACACGGCGCCGATCGCCGCGGTGACCGATCCGGTGCTGCTGTCCCGCCTCGTGGACGGAACGGTCATCCTGATCCACGCCGGCGTCACCAGCCGCCACATCATCGCCTCGGCGATCCGCCAGATCCGCGACGTCCAGGGCCGCGTCCTCGGCGCCGTCCTCAACGACGTGGACACCCACGGCGGCGGCTACTACTATTACCATTACTACCACCACTACTACTACGGCGCCGACGGCACCAAAAAGAAGAAACATAAATAGGGGACAGCTCCCGATTAATTTGTTCCTGCCTGTGACCCGGAAAAACCGGGGCGACTCCCTATTTTCTCTTCTCGGAAAATAGGGAGTTGTACCGGCTTTTCCNNAATGGGGACAGCTCCCGATTAATTCGCCGGCCTTAGCCGTTGGTAGTTTAACTTGCCTATTCCGATAGTATACCAAGCCATTACATTTTGTTATCCACAAACCCGCCCGCGGAGGTAGCCCGGAAGAAGAAGGATAAAAAGAATCGGGAGCTGTCCCTATTTTTCCCGAAATTGATCAAAAGCGCGTGGGCACGATCATTTTCGGCACCTTTCTCTGGATCCATATTTATGGTATTGTACAAACATCAAAGCAGAGGATGCATGCCGTGAAGACTCATACAACATTTCCCAAAACACCGATCATCGAAGCTGTTCCCGACAGCCATGTCGACACCCCCATGCAAAACGCTGAATTTAAAGACCTGACCCCCATTCTTGAAAAAGATAAACGGGTAAAGTTTGCCTATCTTTTCGGGAGTGCGGCGCGGGAGGAACAAAACAGCCTCAGCGACATCGACATCGCGGTTTATCTCTGCGAGAATTGCGATCCAGCCGAGGCGAAGCTGGATCTCATCGGAAAGTTGATGGAGCGGCCGGGGAAGGAGCGCTTCGACCTCGTCATCCTCAACACGGCCCCGCTTCCGTTGGCGGCGCGGGTCATCCGCTGCCGCAAGGTGTTGCTGGAACGGGATCCTTTTTCCCGACATCGGTACGAGTCACGCATTCTCAGGGAATACTTCGATTTTTCCGTCCTGGAAAAGTCCATCCTGAACCGGAGGTTCGCGCTTGGTTGATCAAACCCTCATTCTGAGAAAGCTTGCCGAACTGGAGGAATATCTGGGGCAGATACATGAATTTTCATCGGTTTCGGCAGAGGACTATTTAGAAGGATGAAAAGAACCGGGAGCTGTCCCCAATTAACTGGGAAAGGATTGGACTATGACGAGCTTTGAATACGACGGATTAGTGAAGATGATCACAATGTTCAAAGAGGAAATCAAGGATGAATTCCGCCATCAGATAGGGATACAAACAGAAAGTTTCCAACACAAGCTGGACATTGTTGCCGAGGGTCATCAAATGATTTCGGAAAAACTTGACCGTAGCGAAAAAAGGCGCGACCAAAGAATGGACAAGCTGGAAAACAAAATATGTGGCGTTAGCGCCAATTTGTCTAACAAGATCGATTCCGTTACTGCTGATCTCAAAGCGCACCGTGCCGATACGGAGGCACATTACCCGGTCTATCGGGTAAAGGAATGAGATAAATAGGGACAGTTCCCGATTATTTTGCCCATTCTTATAGTATATCGAGCAATTACGTCTTGTTATTCCCAAATCACTGTCGGGAAAAATGGGGACAGCTCCCGATTTTCCTGAACCCCAGCACATGAAAATTGCCACCATCATCGGCGC
>DIVU01000037.1:0-1643 GCA_002423365.1 Desulfuromonadaceae bacterium UBA6124
AGGGGGGGATCGTCTTCGGCACCGACCCGAAGGCCGCCGCCGAAGTGGTGAGCCTGGTCCGCTCCCGGTCGAAAAAACCGCTGATCGTCAAACTCACGCCGAACGTCACCGACATCACGGTCATCGCCCGGGCGGTGGAAGAGGCGGGGGCCGACGCTCTCTGCTGCATCAACACCATCACCGGCATGGCCGTCGACATCAAGACCCGCAAGGCGCGTCTGGCCAACAAGACCGGCGGCCTTTCCGGTCCGGCCATCCGTCCCATCGCCGTGCGCATGGTCCATCAGGTGGTGCAGGCGGTGAAGATTCCCGTCATCGGCGTCGGTGGTATCGTCCGTCCCGCCGATGCCCTGGAATTTCTCATTGTCGGCGCGAAGGCCGTGCAGGTCGGCACCGCCAACTTCGTCGATCCCGCGGCCATGCTCAGTATCATCGAAGGGATCGAGCAGTTCTGCATCGAGGAGGGGATCGGCGACATCGGCGAACTGATCGGCTCTTTGCAACTGTGAGGGGCGGGGGCGAGGGATTCTCCTCGCCCCTTTCACCTCACCCCTCACAGGCCCTATGGACGTTATCACCACTCACATCAATTCCGATTTCGACTGCCTGGGCGCCATGGTCGCGGCCAAACGCCTTTATCCCGAGGCGGAGATGGTCTTCGCCGGCGCCCAGGAACGCAGTCTGCGGGATTTCTTCCTGAAAAGCGCCTTTTACGCCCACAGTTTCAAACGCATTCGCGATATCGATCTCGACGCTGTCACTCGCCTGATCCTGGTGGATGTGCGCCAGGCCGAGCGCATCGGTCCTTTCGCCGCCGTCGCCAGGCGGCCAGGGGTCGAGCTGCACATCTACGATCATCATCCTCTCGGGGAAGGGGATCTGCGCGGCACCCTCGAGCACGTGGAGCCGGTCGGCGCCACCGTCACGGTGCTGACCCATCTTTTCATGGAACGGGGCATCGTCCCGACGCCGGAAGAGGCGACGCTGATGATGCTCGGCCTCTATGAGGACACCGGCAGCCTCCTTTTCGCCTCAACGACCGTGCGCGACTTCCAGGCCGCCGCCTATCTGCGGGAACATGGCGCCAATCTCAACCTGGTTGCCGATTATCTCCAGCAGGATCTCACCACCGAACAGGTTTCCCTGCTCAACGAGCTGATCAATACCAGCACCGTGCTCAACGTCAGCGGCATCGACGTGACCCTGGCCCATGCCTCCGTCGACCGCTTTGTCGGCGACCTGGCGGTGCTCGCCCACAAGCTCAGGGATATGGAGAATCTTGCGGCCCTGATCGTCGCTGTGCGCATGGAGGAGCGGATTTTCGTCGTCGGGCGTTCGCGCCTGCCGGAGGTCCCCATGGGGGCGATTCTCGCCGAGTTCGGCGGCGGTGGCCATGCCTTCGCCGCCTCCGCGACGGTGCGCGACCTGACCCTGATCCAGTTACTGGAGCGACTGCCGACCGTGCTTAAGCGGCACATCAATCCTCGCTGGCAGGCCCGCCATCTCATGTCCGCCCCGGTCAAGTCGATTCCCGCATGCGCCGACATCGGTGAGGTGCGACGCATTCTCACCCGTTACGGCTTCAGCGCTCTGCCGGTGGTCACGGATGACGGCGCGGTGGTCGGCATCATCACCCGCCAGGT
>DIVU01000037.1:1696-5478 GCA_002423365.1 Desulfuromonadaceae bacterium UBA6124
TTCGTCCCGGTTCTCGAAGGGGGACGAATGGTCGGCGCCATTACCCGCACCGATCTCTTGCGCCATCTCGTCTCCGGCGTGCGCTCGGCGCCGCTGGTGCAGCAGGAGGCCGAGCCGGCGACCCATCGCGGCGGTCTCAAGGCGCGCCAGGTGGAACGCCTTTTCCGCGAGTTACTTACTCCCGAACTGCAAAAAATTCTCAAGGATTGCGGCGCGGTCGGCGAAGCCCTCGACATGCCGGTCTATGCCGTGGGCGGTTTTGTCCGTGACTTGCTGCTGCGTCAGGAAAACCTCGATGTCGATCTGGTGGTGGAAGGGGACGGCATCGCCTTCGCTGAGGAATTCGCCCGCCGACACCCCTGCCGGGTGCGCAGCCATCACAAGTTCGGTACCGCCATCCTGATCTTTCCCGATGGCGGAAAGATCGATATCGCCTCGGCGCGCATGGAATATTATCTGGAACCGGGTGCCCTGCCGACGGTGGAACATTCCTCGATCAAACTCGATCTCTATCGCCGGGACTTCACCATCAACACCCTGGCCATCGCCCTGAACGGCAAGCGGCACGGGGAACTGCTCGATTTTTTTAGCGGTCAGCGGGATCTGCGGGACAAGGTGCTGCGCGTCCTGCACAACCTCAGTTTCGTCGAGGATCCGACCCGGGTCTTTCGCGCCATCCGTTTCGAACAGCGCCTCGGCTTCCATCTTGGCCCCCATACCGAAAGCCTGCTTAAAAGCGCCATCCAGATGGGCTTCATGTCCCGGGTCAGCGGCGTCCGCCTCTTCAACGAACTCACCATCATCTTCAAGGAAGCCAACCCCCTGCCGGCGGTCTTCCGTCTGGCGGAGCTGGGACTGCTCCCCTGCATCCATTCCGCGCTGACCTTGGGGGAACGCAAGCGACGGCTCTTCGAAGCCGCCAGTCAGGCGGTGCTCTGGTACGAATTTCAGCATCCCGGTAAGCTTTTGCAGCGCTGGGAGGTCTATTTTCTCTGTCTGATTTCCGATCTCGACTACCGTGCCGTTCCCGTCGTCGTCCGGCGGCTCGACGTCCCCGCACGTTTTCGCGAACGGCTGCGCGACCAGCGTGGCGATGCCCATCGCGTCATTCGTCAGCTGGTGCGCTGGCTCGGGGTGGGCAAGGCGCCGCGCCCCAGCGAACTGCACCGGGTGCTGAGTGGTTTTTCCGACGAGGTGCTCCTGTATATTCTGGCGCGGTTGAGCGACGAACGGGCGCGGCAATGGGTCGCCCACTTCATCACCCACCTGCGCCACATCGCCACCCAACTCGACGGCCACGGCCTGAAAGAACTGGGCTTCGCCCCCGGTCCCCAGTACAAGAAGATTTTCGCGCTGATCCTGGCCGAGCGCCTCGACGGTAGAATCCACAGTGTTGAAGATGAAATTGCTCTCGTCCGTCGTCGTTTCGGCCGTCCCGGCGCGCGTTGACTTCCCTTCGGGCTTCTGTTACAAAGACCTTTGTTTTTCGGACTTTCACGCCCTTGCCGGCCTTTGCAGCGATCTTGGCGCTAACGAGCGAACATGGAACATGTCCTGGCAAAAATCTCCATCATGCTGGTGCCGGCGCTGCTGGCCATCACCGCTCACGAGGTGGCCCACGGCTTTCTCGCCGATAAGCTCGGCGACCCCACCGCCCGCTTGCTTGGACGCCTGACCCTGAATCCCTTCAAACATCTCGATCCCATCGGGACGGTGGCCCTGCTCTTTGTCGGCTTCGGCTGGGCGCGGCCGGTGCCGGTCAACTTCAACAATCTGGCGCGCCCCAAAAAGGACATGATCTGGGTGGCCCTGGCCGGCCCGCTTACCAATTTCGGTCTGGCCCTGCTTTCGGTGCTGCTGCTCAAAGTGCTGGGCTATCTCGGCAAGGCCTTTCCCGATGCGAGCCTGGCCCAGGTTTTTCAACCCCTTTCCCTGATGGCCGCCTTTAGTCTCTATATCAACGTGATCCTTGCGGTTTTCAATCTTCTGCCGATTCCCCCCCTGGACGGCGGGCGGGTGCTGATCGGCCTGCTACCGGAGAAACAGGGGGATTTTCTCGCCCGTTTCGAGGCCTTTGGTTTCGTCATCCTGCTCCTGGTCATTTTCGCCACTCCGGTCTGGTCGCTGGTGCTGCAACCGGTCATCCACTTCATCGTTGCGACCCTGGCCGGCGCCGATACCCTGGTGGTGGCGCGGGTCATCGAGTTCCTTTTCAGTCACTAGAGTCGCGACCCGCATGTCCTACGACATCAAGATCGATAATTTCGAAGGACCTCTCGATTTGCTGCTGCATCTCATTCGCAAGAACGAGATGGACATCTACAACATCCCCATCGCCGAAATCACCGTCCAGTATCTCGCGACCATAGACACCATGCAGAGCCTCAACCTGGATGTCGCCGGGGAGTTCCTGCTCATGGCCGCGACCCTGCTGCATATCAAATCGCGTCTGCTCCTGCCCCAACCGGAGGAGGAGTACATCGAAGAGGATGAGGAGGACCCCCGTGCCGAGCTGGTGCGCCGCCTGCTCGAATATCAGAAGTATCAGGCGGCGGCGCGGGAGTTGGACGAACGGGAATTGCTCGGTCGCGAGCTTTTTGCGCGGACCTTTCCTTCGCCGGAACTGGGGGAGCAGGAAGAGGACGAATTTGTCGCCGTCGGGCTCTACGATCTGGTCGAGGCCATGCGCGCCTTGCTGCGCCAACGCCCCCAGGCGGCCTACCACGAGGTCACCTTCGAGCAGCTGTCGGTGAGTGAGCGCATCAACCAGATTCTTACCCAGTTGGCCGATCGGGAACGCCTCACCTTCGGCGAGCTGTTCGGTGAGTCCCCCAGCCGACACGAAGTGGTCGTCTCCTTTCTGGCCATGCTTGAACTGGTCAAGCTGCGCATGGCGCGGCTCCTTCAGGAGGCGCGTTTCGGCACCATCTGGCTCTATCCCGCCGTTGCCGAAAGTCCCGCCGATTTCGAGTTGGATGAAGAGGCCCTGGGCTATGGATGACCTCAAGGCCATCGTCGAAGCGCTGGTCTTCGTTTCCGAATCGCCCGTGAAGATCGAACAGATCGCCGAAGCTCTCGATCTGGAGAAGCCCAAGGTCAGTGCGGTTTTGCTTGAACTCTGCCGGGAATATGAGGGAAACGACCGGGGTTTTGAATTGCAGCGGGTGGCCGGGGGCTACCAGTTTCGCACCCGCGCCCGCCATGCCGAATGGGTGCGGCGCCTGAGTCGCGCCAAACCTTTCCGTTTTTCCCGCGCGGCCATGGAAACGTTGGCGATCATCGCCTATCGGCAGCCGGTGACCCGGGCCGATATCGAATACCTGCGCGGCGTCGATTCCGGCGGGGTGCTGAAGACCCTGCTCGACAAACGGCTGGTGCGCATTCTCGGAAAGAAGGATATTCCCGGGCGGCCGATGATCTACGGCACCTCCCGGGGTTTTCTCGAACTCTTCGGTTTGAATGATCTTTCCGGTCTGCCGACCCTCAAGGAGTTCGACCAGCTCAGCCTCGATTTGCCCCTGTCTGAAGTCGCCGCTGACGGAAATCAAACCCCATGAAAGAACGCCTGCAGAAACTTATCGCCAATGCCGGGCTGACTTCCCGGCGTCAGGCCGAGAGCTGGATCGAAGCCGGCAGGGTCCGGATCAACGGCCTCCCCGCGACCCTCGGAGAGAGCGCCGATCCGGCCGTGGACCGGATCGAGGTCGACGGCCGCCCCTTGCCGAGGGGAGGGGAGATCGTCTGCCTGCTGCTGCACAAGCCGTCGGGTTACGTCACCAGCG
>DIVU01000101.1 GCA_002423365.1 Desulfuromonadaceae bacterium UBA6124
CTGGCCGGTGTTGCGGTATTTGGAGATCAGGGCCCCCTGCACGGCCGCATCCATATCGGCGTCGTCAAAGACGACGAATGGGGCGTTGCCGCCCAGTTCCATCGAAAGTTTCTTCATCGTCCCGGCGCACTGCCGCATCAGATCCTTGCCGATTTCCGTCGAGCCGGTAAAGGTCAATTTACGCACGGTCGGGTTGACGGTCAGTTCGCCGCCGATGGCGCCGGAGGAGCCGGTCACCACGTTGAATACTCCGGCGGGCACCCCGGCCCGGGCGGCCAGTTCGGCCAGTGCCAGCGCCGAGAAGGGGGTGGCGCTCGCCGGCTTGAGCACCATGGGACAACCCGCGGCAAGGGCCGCCGCAGCCTTGCGGGTGATCATCGCCGACGGGAAATTCCAGGGGGTGATAGCCGCGCAGACGCCGATTGGCTCTTTCAGTACAACGATACGCTTGTCGGACTGATGGGCAGGGATGACGTCGCCATAAACCCTCTTGGCTTCCTCGGCAAACCACTCCAAATAGGCCGCCGCATAGTCGATTTCGCCTCGGGCTTCGGCGAGGGGCTTGCCCTGCTCGGCGGTCAGCAATACGGCCAGATCCTCGCCGTGCTGCTTCATCAACTCAAACCAGCGACGCAGGAGAGCGGAACGCTCCTTGGCCGTTTTGGCCCGCCAGGCCGGGAAGGCCGCTTCCGCAGCCTCGATCGCCCGCCGGGTTTCGGCAACGCCCATCTTCGGGACGCAACCGAGACGCTTGCCGCTGGCAGGGTTGCGGACTTCGATGGTCTGACCGTTATCGGCATCGCTCCATTCGCCATTGATGTAGCACTGCTGGCGAAAGAGGGTCGGGTCATTGAGTCTGTGCATGATAGTGGATCTCCCTTCAGACAAGAAGTGATGGGGGTACCGATCGACAAACCACAAATGTTCTGCCGTGTCACGGGTTAGGCCGGCTATGAGCAAGGGAAATGCCAAATACTGTTTTATTGCTGGCGGCTCCGGCCGAAACCTCGCGGGAAGGTCTGAATGTGATTCTGTTTTCGCCGAGTTGCGGCTAAAAAAGGGAGAGCTGGGAAGACAAGTTGACGGGGGGTCGGACGGGGGCATTGCCGGCGGGGATCTTGCATTTATGCAAGATCCCCGTATAAGTTTCAGCGAATACCGTAACGTTTCAACTTACGGGTGATAGTCGACTGGTTGACGCCCAGGGCCTCGGCCATGCACACCTGGTTTCTGTGTCTTTTCATCCCCCGTGTCAGCACAGCCCGTTCGACGCTTTCGATGATTTGCGGCAGCGACATCTGCTCGGGCCATGCTTCGCAGCCATCCGCGCTCTCCCGGATAACTCGACCGGCCACATGACCGGGCAGGTCGGGCAGATCGATCAACTCGGTTTCAGACATCACCACCAAGCGTTCGCAAAGATTCATCAGTTCCCGGACATTGCCGGGGTAATTGTAGTTGAGCAGGGCGTCCGTGGCGGCCCGGGTCAGGCGCTTGCGGACCTTGGCCTGCTCGCAGAAGTGTCTGATATAGTGATGAATCATGGGCAGAATGCAGTCTTTTCGTTCACGCACCGCCGGTACATGGATCGGGATGACGTTCAGCCGATAGTAGAGGTCGAGACGGAATTTTCCCTGTTCGATCATCGTCTCCAGATCGCGATGGGTGGCGGCGATAATCCGCACGTCGACGGTTTTCGGCTCGGTCCCCCCCAGTCGCATGATGCAGCCATCCTCCAGAAAACGCAGCAGTTTCACCTGCGCCGCGAGGGGGAGTTCGGCGATTTCGTCGAGGAACAGCAGGCCGCCATCGGCCATTTCGAAATAGCCGGGTTTACTTCCCTGGGCCCCGGTGAAGGCCCCCTTTTCATAACCGAAAAGTTCCGATTCAATCAGCGATTCGGGGATTGCGCCACAGTTGAGTTTGATGATGGGCTTTTCCGCCCGATTGGAATTCTTGTGGATCAGGTCGGCGATCACCCCCTTGCCAACGCCCGATTCGCCGAGGATCAGCACCGACGAACTGACCCCGCTGACCTTTAAGGCCTGGGTCAGCGCCTTGATCATGCAGGGACTTCTGGCAATCAGCTGGCGCCCTTTCAATGCTGTCTTCTGCAAGTCCAGAATCTGCAGCAGGTACTGATCCTTCATCGCCTGCTGCTCTTCCAGTTCGTGCCGCA
This sequence comes from Desulfuromonadaceae bacterium UBA6124, assembly GCA_002423365.1. GTDB lineage: Bacteria > Desulfobacterota > Desulfuromonadia > Desulfuromonadales > Trichloromonadaceae > Trichloromonas. Next base: position 2,180 of record DIVU01000101.1, read on the forward strand.
GGGTATCTATCTCGGTGATGTCGCGCTCGCTGACCACCACCTGCAACAGGGCTCCGTCGCTGTTGTAAATCGGCGTCCCGGTCACAATTAGCTTGCGCGAGCCGCGCTGCTGAAGAATATTGCAAAGCTCGCCGGACTTAATAACTTCCCAGGCCGCCGAGCGGTCGATAAGCCCTAGCTCGACCAGTTCCGTAACCGTCCGCCCGACCATTTCCGAGGCGTTGACACCGTAGAACCGGGCCGATGCCCGGTTGATGCGAAGGATCTTGCCTTGGGGATCACAGATACACAAACCGTCCGAGGAAGAGTCGATGATGGCGTCCAGCGTATAGGAGGCACCAATCTTGTCGGCCATTTCGTTGAAAGCGGTCCGCTCTTCAAAAACGCACAACGCCCCGGCCGTAGCGCCGTTGGTCAATAACGGCGTGATCCGCGCCAGGAAGCTGAGATCACCGCGCTGAACGGGGATTTCCACACTTTGCTGACGCGTCTGGAGGGTTGCCGAGACCTGGGGCCACTCCGGCAAAACATCCTTCAACGGGATGCCGGGCCGGCAGCCGAGAATCTCCCAAGCAGCCTGGTTGGCGATCTGGGTCATGCCGCCGGCGTCAACAGCCAGCAGGGCTTGACTGGCACGGTCCAGCAGGGAGTGGAGGCTATAGTCCTGAGGCGGGAAGGCCACTTCAAGGGGAAAGTTCTGATCATTGGCTATCATTTCCATGACTCCTGTTGCGGATTTCCTCCTCCAGTTTTGGGCACAAAAGACCGTGGGGCCACCCATTATGCATAAACGCAATATTCATGCAAATCGGAAAGCTCTTCCGCCGAGTAATGGCCACCACACTCCTCCACCGCTTTGCGATCGGCAAGTTCACAAGTTTTTTTACCAAAAAAAGCCCAGGCTCCTTGCGGACCGGGGCTTTCTCGTTCGGTATTGGCTTGGCTTGGTTGCTACATCGTACGCCGGTCCAACCCTCGACACTGGATGGCCTCGGCGAGGTGCGTTTGTGGGATGCCGGCGCTGCCGGCCAGGTCGGCGATGGTGCGAGCGACCTTGAGGATACGGGAGTAAAGGGTGATACCAGTATCGACTGGCCCTGCTCCAGTCAAGCAGCCTGCATCATAAAGCGTTTTTTTTGCAGATTTCGTCGGCAAGCGCCTTGAGGGAGGCGTTCTCTCCTGACAGATCATCGAAGGCAAAGGGGTTGAGAAACTGTCGACCCCATAATAATTTGCGATCGGTTTCGTTGAGATCGGCCTTCTGGCAGACATCATTCCAGCAATTACCAATCATCGTGAGTTGGTGGCTGACAATCTCGCGGGCATCAGCTGGTGACAAAAGATAGTGATGCGCGGCGTCAAGGCATGAAGAGACGCGGCTCATGCGATTGTCGCCGCCGATCAACATGGCTTGAGTCGCCTCGTTTCCGCTGCGCCCTTGCGGGCAGATATCATAGGCCGGGGTCAGGGAAAGGGTCTCGCCATTCCAGAAAGCCGCATGATTCCGGGCATGGTCGTCGGTGTTGCCGACGAGGACATTGAAGACGATGCGGGCGAAGAGCTCCTTCAGCGTTACCTGTACCTCAGTGAATTTATGCCGGACGATTTCAGCCAGATCCTGGTAGCTGGCGTAGCGGGCCATCATTTCGTCCAGACCAAGCAGGGTGAGGGCCGAAAGCATGGGGCGTCGTTGCCAGCCTTTTTTCGACCAGATGCGGTCAAAGCGCTCAACAAGCAAGACATCCTTGCCCAAGGCCGAGGTCATGTCCACCTCGGCGGCATGGAGTCCGCTCAGTTCAGCCAGGCGCATGGCGACAAATTCAGCCTTGACGACACTGTAGAGGTCGGTGGTCGAAGAAAACTTGGCGATATATTTCTTGTCCTGATGTTCGAGGAGAGCCTTGGGGCGTGCCCCGCCAATCGAGCTGCCATGATGCAAGGCTTCGTCAAGGTCTGCGTTTAGAGGGAGGCCTTTCTCAACCCGCTCAACGGAGCGCAGCAACTCTTCCAGAGAGGCATTGACCGGGGATCGAGGTACATATTCGACCGGTGAGAGTTGAAAATCGAGGGCGCCGATTCGATCGGAGCCGGATTCGAGCAGGTAGGTCAGTTCGTCAAGTTGAGAGACATCCGCGTTTTTCCCTTTGCGACCGAGCAACCGGTTCAGCAGCACCCGCCGACCCCAGGCGTCCGGAGCTCCATCACGGATGCAGCCGGGGATGGTCAGCCCCTTCGGCATTGGGAGCGCCCCTGGTCGTAAAGGGAGTTCACGGTCATAGATGGCGATGGCGAGGTCTCGTTCGAGATAGCTTTTGCCGTAGTTGAAAACCAGCGTGTTCCCTTCCGCCGTCAGTTTTCCGGCGACGACCGGCTCAACCTCGCCCGGCAACCAGATCCAGACGTAGGCTTCCGTGTATTTTTCCGGCTTAGAACTCATCGTCGACCGGTTTTCTGCTGGGGTGAATATGCTTGGGAAGCAGGGCGATCCGTTCGTCGGCCTCGCGGATTCGCCCTCTTAGTGCTTCGCTATCCGCATCAAACAGTTTGATCCCGACCAGCGTCGCGACTTCAAAGACCAGCCCGATCTTACAGGCCATGTCGCCTTTTTCAATCCGCTGCAGGGTAGCTCTGGCTATACCGGCACGCTCAGCAAGCTCAGCTTCCGACCAGCGACGTTGCTTGCGTCCAAGCTGGATCTGTTTGCCGAGCAGCTTGACCGCTTCGATGGTGTATTTGGAAAAAGGCCGTGCCTGCGTCATCGCTTATCTCAATCCGGGTTTCTGGTGACGGTCGTTCAATCATGCCTTTGTTCAGCAACGACTATGCTGGACCAAGGTCATCCTGTCAAGCAAAACGACTTAAGTATGAGTCATATTTCTCAGATAAGACTTACATATGAGACATTAGTTGCTGTTTTATTTGGACTTGCCTACTTGAGCCTGAATCCGTGAGTCCCGCATCCCCAACTCGGGTTACCTCTTTATGGGGGCGAATTTCGGGGTTGTTCTTTCGGGTCCATGCTCTATCCGTAGGCCAGACTCCGACAAACATCCGCGAAGGCTTTGTAAGTTCAGTTCGCTGTGGTAACGGAAGCGCGGGCGCAGGCGCAGAAGCCGGCGGGTAGAGCGGGCCGAAAGCGATGGTTGACCCAGGAGATTCAGGCGGACTTGCGGTCCAGCCCCCGGTACTGGATGGCTTCGGCCA
>DIVU01000288.1 GCA_002423365.1 Desulfuromonadaceae bacterium UBA6124
TCGTAGACCAGATACCAGGGGGCTTCCCGTAGAGGTTGAGGGTTCATCGCGTTCTCCTGTTGTGAACGATGGCCAGGCGCTTCGGATGAAATCCCGTGGCCTGGGCGATGTGCGTGTCGTACCCTCGGCAGTTGCAAAGCACCAGGGTTCGGCCGATGGTGTAGCTCAGGCAGTCGTGGACGTGGCCGTGAATCCACAGGTCCGGCTGATGGAGCTCGATAAAGCGGTCCAGGTGCGAGGCGTAGGCCGCGCTGAGAATGTCCTGATGATAGCTTTCCTGGAGCGAGCGCCAAGACGGGGCGTGATGGGTCACCACCACCCTCGGCTTGCCCGCGTGCCGGTGCAGCTCCTCGTGCAGCCAGCGCACCGATTTTTGCCAGATTTTTACCGTGTCCGCCGGTTTCAGCGGTGCCGGGGAGCCGGTGGCGCGGATATAGAGATAGTCGTTCATCCCCGTTTGGCAGTCCTTAAGCGTCTCATCATAGCCGTAGAGCCCGGCATAGGGGCCGGAAGCGAAGAGGCGCATGTTCGTCCACAAGGTGCAACCGAGAAAGACGACATCGCCGATCTCCACCGCCTCCCGCTCCAGAAAATGCACGTTGGGGTGGGCCTGCGCCCGTTTCCGCAGGGCATGGATGCAGGCGCCGAGGCTGTCGCCGTAGTAGTCGTGATTGCCGGCGACGAGCACGCAGGGGCGGCCGTTGGCCAGTTCGGCGGCGAGCTCGACGCTCCGGCGTTTTTTCCAGAGATCCCCGGCCAGCACCAGCACGTCGGCATCGCAGTCGCGGATGGCGTCGAGCAGTTCCCGGTGCGGCGCGGGAAGGAGCCCGGCCTTGTTGGTCATGAATTCCCGATGGAGATCGGCGAGGTACTGGATGCGCATGATCGAAACTCCCGAGTGGAACCCGTCAATGCACAGAATGTTGTGCATTGACGGGGCTTGCGGTCAATGGGTGGTCGGTTTGTTGCCGTCTTCGGGCTCCATGCCCGGCATAAAGAAGCCCAAACGCTTGGGCAGGGAAGGTTGCGCCTGAATCGTTTCGATCCCTTGCAGGAAGGGGAATTGTTTCTGGGCCAGCTTTTTGCGAACCTCGTTGAGCAGGGTTCGCACATTCGGCACCTCCAGCGGAAAGCGCATCAGCACCTCGCCGGTGAGGCGGCGGATCTCCTCCTCGGAATTGAGGGTTTGATCGACCCGCCGCCAGACTAGGCGAGCCACCAGCTCTTCGGTTTCCCCCCGGGAATAGGCCGGCATGTCGATGGGCGCCAGGCGCGACCAGAGGGCACCGGCGGAAGCGGTCCGGATGATGTCCAGGTCGTTGCCGGTGAGAAAGAACAGGCACTTGTGGCGGATGTCGTGCTCAATCACGAAATCGTGAAAAAAGTTGTCCTGCAGCGGCTGCATCGGGTCGGTGAGCGTGACCAGGAAATCGTGGAGATTGCACTTGTCCACCTCGTCGAGGACCGCCAGGGTCAATTGATTGGCAAGGGAGACCGACGACTTGAAGAGCAGCCCCGGCCGCCCTTCCGACCAGTGCGAGCTGGTTCCCTGCAGGGCCATGGAAACCTCGTTGTTTTGCTTGCTGTAACCGCCGTTCTGGGTCATAGGCTGAACGATCCCCTTGCAGTTGATCCCCATCTCCGTCAGTACCTCGGCCAGCAGTTCCACCAGATAGCTCTTGCCGGTGCCCGGAGGGCCGAAGAGCAGCGGATAGAGCGCGTCGCGATCCCCGATCAGGCGCCGGCCCAAGGTCAGCACCAGCTCTTCGATCTGCCGGTCCCGGTTCGGGCAGAGCTCCTTGAGCCGGTCGCAGACCTTGCGGAGCAGGGTCTCGGGGGTCACTTCCCCGTTGAACAGCGACTGGCGGGCGAAAGGAAAGATCACGCCCGGATCGAGCGTGCGCAGAATCTCGGCAAGCACCGGCAGTTTGCCGTAGTTGCGTGTTCCTCCCCGGCTCGCGCCGACGAAGAGTTCGATCATCTCCAACACCTTTTGCCGCTGGTCGTCGGATTCGGCCCGTTCCAGGGCGAGGGCGAAGACCGGAGGCAGATCGTTGCCGTTCGGGCGCAGATCCGTAGGGGCCTTGCTCCAGAGCTGCTCGCAGCGGAGCAGAAACTCATCATTCTGCGGCGCGGCCTGTGGTGCGGCAGGTGCGGGAGGAACCGCCTTGTCCCGCATCGGGCCGCTACGGCGCGGCGGGTTCAACCCCAAGGTGCGAAGCTCTTCCTCCCCCGGGATCTCGGGGTTCTCCTGCATCGCCAGGGGCCTGAGCACCAGCCGCAGAAAGGCCGCAGGCAGGGTGAACCGGGCCGGAGTTTCTTCGAGGGCGCCGGAGAGTTCCTGCTTCAGCTGCTCGATGCCGTCGCCATTCAACAGTCCCGTCATTTCTAAATCGACGAGTTCCTCGATCTCCTTGTCGAGCGTCCCCAGGTAGGGACCGAGCGCGCCGCGACACAGGTTTCGGTATTGCTCCCAGAGGTTTTTCCCCTCGATTGCGATCTCGCAATCCGTTTTCGGCGGTTCCGCTTTTGCGAGGATGACCACCCTGGCGGTCAATGCCTTGATGATTTTCCCCTGGTTGACGAGCTGCGATGACGGTTTGGTTTTCTTTCTTTCGGTCATGACGTACCCCCTTCCGTTGTCGGGCGCCGGCGGCGCCCTTGGCTCCCTTTTTCGTGACTGGAGCCGCTGTGAATGTTTTCCTCTTGCCCTCCGGGAAACTCTTGACTAGAGTCTAATTGCACTAGAAAGAAAATAATAGCCTAAGACATTACGGATAATTGCTATTGAAATTACACCATCGTTCATGGTGCTATTCAGGCAAATTCATTCACGGGAGATCGAACATGGCGGGAAAACCGAAAGAGCAAAGGGGCGCTGCCGACGAGGCGAGAATCAGATTGCAGCTGCTTCAGTCCCAGGCTTGGGCCAACGCCTGCGCCCGCAGTCATTGCCTGCGCTACGGCAAGGAGAAGGCCAGCGCCTACGCCCTGGCCCAGGAGACCAGCGAGAATGGCAAAAACAGTCAGACCACTCAATGGCGCCAGTGGTTCAAAGGGGAACGGTCCGTGAACCTAACGACCGCCACTAAAATTGCCGAGGTCGAGACCTTCAAAGGGCTTGAGCGGGTTCATGATATCGGTCCCTGGCAGGCTTCACCCGAGACCGGGGTCGGGGCGCATGTGCCGCTGTGGGAGGTGCTGCGCGGCGACCGCCGCTCTATTCTCGATGCCTGGGGCAAGGTGCCGAAAAAAGTCTGGCGGCACTGGCTCCCCCTGGAGGGGGATCTTGACGACCCAATGACGATGTTGAACCGGTCAACGACCTATCCGGACGGTGACTATGGCCATGTAGAGTTCGCCTGGCAGGCCAAGGCGAGCAAATCGTACCGCAAGAAACTCACGCAATGGCGGAAAGCCTGCCAGGACGCGCTGCAGCGTTTTGCCGATGGCGAGACGGAGGTGCCGGAGGACATCGACGATTCGAACTGGGCTCCTCCCCTGCTGAAGGAGGCGAAGAAGCTCGAAGCCGAAATCCGGTCCCTCGGTTTCGCCTTTACCGAAAACCCTTGGAATGAGGAGCTTGGCCGGCTGCAAGAGGTCGAGGACTATCTGCGGGCGAAACGCCGGGGGATGTGGGGCGGAACCGTCGATGAGAAGCTGTTTCGGCAGAGGGTGGAGCGGTATGTTTTCTGCGGCGACGACAGCTCCTATTGCACATGGGTTCCTGATGCCGGCATCTTCGAGGCCGAGGCGGGGTTGTGCGGGCTGTTNNTGCGGCAATGCGTCGAGATGGGGGTGAAGGTATCCTTCGAAACTAAGAAAGAGACGGTATCGATGGATTGGGTCGAAGACGGGGATGTCGAGCTTAAGGAGGAAAGGTTCAAACGTGAGGTTTCGGAGGTCTTTTTTTACACTCCGCCCCTGGTGATTCTGGCGGCGAGCATTACCCTCGCCAAGATGAATACCGGAAAATCTT
>DIVU01000088.1 GCA_002423365.1 Desulfuromonadaceae bacterium UBA6124
CCGACCGGCTCGACCGCCTCGCCCAAGGCCTCGGCCGACTGCCCGAAGCCCTGCGCACGCCGGAGCAAATCGGGGCCTTTCTCGATCGCCAGCCGTCGGAGTTGGCGGCGGTGCTGCGGCCGCTCTTCCGCTTCGCCGCCTCCGGTCCAACCCTGGCGCCGACAACGGCGGCGGCGGGCATGTCCCCGGCAACCGGTGGAGCGCCGCCGGCCGCCAACATCCCGATTCTGCCTCCGGCCGAGATCGTCGCCACCACCCAGGCTTTCGTCGTGGCGCTGCGCGACTACCTGCGCCCCTTCGCGGAGATCACCGACGCCTCAATAGAAAGGATCGCTGAGCAGTTGGCCTTGCTGCCCCACATGCCCCCCGGCCCCTTCGATCAGGCCCTGGCGGCGCTCGGACAGAAACCGACGGGCAAGGATCTGCTCGGCGCCCTTTTCCATCTGCTGCGCGGCACACCGGAGCGCCTTGCCGAAGGCTCGGCCGAGAGTCTGACCCGGCAACTCACCGAGGCCCTCGGCAAAAGTCTCTACCAGGAACTCGACCGCGTCGAGCAGCGCCAGGAGGAAAGCCTGCGCCACCTGGAGCTCTGGCAACTCTGCCGCTCGCGCCTCGGGGAGAACGATTGCACCTTCGTCCCCCTGCCCCTGCCCTTTCTCGACAACGGCTATCTCGTCGCCCGGCGGCGGGAATCCGCCGAAGAAGAGGGTGCCGAAGGAGGGAGCGAAACCTTTACCCTCTCACTCTACCTCGACCTGCGCAAACTCGGCTCCGTGCAGATCGATCTTCTCTATCAGCAGCAGGAACTGTTCGTGCGCTTTCATTGCCAGGATTCGGGGGTGGCGCAGGCCTTTTCCACCGCCCGGGATGAACTCGGTGACAGCCTCGGCGGCATTCCCCTCGTTACCGTCGCCGTCGGGGTCGGGGCGGAAAGCCCCGATAAGGCCTTGATCCGCGAGATCATCCCCGCCGAGCGCAGCCTGCTCGATGCCCGCGCCTGATCCCCAGGGAGTTCCCCCATGCGCCACCTCTTTTTCCTCTTCACGACGGTCGTCATCCTCGCCCTGACCGCCCCCGCGCCCGTTACCGGCGACGACGGCTTTTACTGCCTGGGAGCCGACTATCTGGCCTATCAGCTGCACCAGCCGACGGAAACGAGCCGGCAACAGCTGACCGTGGTACGCCTCGACCCTCTTCTCGGGGTGGTCGAAACCCGGACCCATGAGATCGAGGCCTTTCCCGTTCTCGGCATCCGCTGCCTGAAGGAGGGCGTCGACCTGCTCGCCTGGGATCGCATTCGCCGCTTCGACCTGAAGGATGCCGACGCGACGGAACCCTCGCGGGTGGAGCCCGACCCGGAAGACTCCCTGCTTCCGGATTTTTCCGAAGAATCACTCAACAGTGCCGGCGGATTGACGCGGGAGGTTCCCCTGAAAATCGCCGAAGGCCGCTTCACCCTGGTGATCGCAAAGGACGGTCCCCGGTTGCGCCATGACCATCCCGGCGGCAGCCGGACCGAGATCCCCCTGCCCACCCCCTAGTCCCATCGGCTTACGGAATTCGGCACTTGTCCATTTACAGCCGGACACCGAGGAGCTAAAATGTAGATCGTTGAATTTGAATGCTATGACATGGAGAGAACACAACTCTTACCATCCCAGAGGAGGGAACCATGAAAGTATTGCCGTCGCTGTTGCTGTATCTGCTGCTGGGCACCGGACTCGCCCAGGCGGGCATGGATAACGATCCGTTTTCAACCTTCGCCTTTGGCGAAGCACCCCAGGGAGACATGCTCTGCACCGCCGGTCCCTGCGCCGCCGGCAAAACCGCCCTGACCCATCGCGCGCCGACCCAGGCGGTGGCCTACTACAAAAAATCCAGTGACCTGACCCACATCGGCAGGGTGGAGATTTCCGCCCCCGTTTATACCTATTACCAGGAAGAGCTGTTTCAGGTGTTTTTCAAGCTTCTCGGTCCGGCGGAAGAGGGGGAACGACTGGTCGACGCCTTCCTCGATACCCTGTGGGAACACAGCGCGGCGACCTTGCTCCATGACTATTTCGCCGCCGCCGTCCCCGGCGAGGCTCACCACCGCCGCATCTATCTTCTCGATAACGGTTGGCTGGTCAGCGCCAGCCGCACCCAGGAGGACGGTCGCTGGCAACCTCCCCATATCAGCCTCTATGAACCGCGCCGCATGGACCATGTGCGACTGGCCTTCAACCCCGACTACCGACCCCATGACAATTGAATCTTACGATTTCTCGCGCTGCAAACTTTGCGGGGCGGCGGCCGCCGCCCCGCGCTACCGCCTGAAGGCCACCACCATCCAGGTCTGCGCGGCCTGCGACTTCCATTTCATCAGCCAGCTCGATGTCATGCCCGCCGAACGACCGGAGGCCGAAGTCCGCACCCTTGACGTCGTCGCCTGGAATTTCATCGAAAAACAACTCAAAAAAAATCGCCGCCAGCTGGAGCAGCGATTGGCGCTGGTCGCCCGCCACACCTCCCTGCAAGAGACGGAATGCCTCGATATCGGCGCCGGGGTCGGGCTCTTCGGCCATTTGCTGCAAGAAGCCGGTGCGATGCCCTCCGGTATCGAACCGCAGCTGATTTTCCGTCAGTTTGCGGAGGAGAAATACCGCCTGCAACTGCGCGCCGAAACCATCGACCACCCCTTCTGGCAGGAGCGCCACGCCGGCCGCTTCGCCGTCGTGACCCTCTGGGACACCCTGGAACACCTCAACTTCCCCGTGGAGACCCTCCGCGACGCGATCCGGGTGATGAAACCGGGCGGCCTGCTTTTTCTCGACACCCCATCGCGGGATTCCTTCTACTACCGCATCAGCGAGTGGTCCTACCGCCTCAGCAACGGCGCCAACCCTCTCTTTCTCAATTCCCTCTACTCCCCCAAACCCTTTCGCCACAAACAGATTTTCACGGTGCGACAGCTGACGGAGCTGATCGAACGACTCGGGTTGAAGGTCGTCGAACTGAACCGCTCGGGCCTCTTCGATTCCAGCAACAAAATCGTGTTGGCGGCGAAAAAAGCTGCTTAACCGGCAACCGTCGCAACGTCCGGGGAAGGGGATGCCTCCCCGGCCTCGGTGCTGCCCGGCCCGGAGAGGAGATCGTATATCGCCTTGAGTTCAGATCCCGGCACCGGTGGACTGATCAGAAAACCCTGCATCTTTTCACACCCCAAGCGCTTCAGAAACAAGCACTGCGTCTCTGTTTCCACTCCTTCGGCAACCGCCGTGACTCCCAGATGCCGCGCCATGGCGATGATGGTTTCGATGAGTTTTTCATCGCTCTTGTCGCCGGGGACGTCTTTGACGAAAGTACGATCGATCTTGAGGGTGTGAATCGGAAAATTCTTCAACTGGAGCAACGACGAGTAGCCGGTACCAAAATCGTCGATGGCAATGGTCACCCCCAGTTCCGCGAGCCTTTCGAGAACCCGCTGGGTACGCTCCATATTCAGCATCATTGAGGTTTCGGTAATTTCAATTTCAAGATTTTTCGCAGGGAGCCCGGAGTACGAAAGTGCCTCCTGAATAGTATCAAGCAGCTTGGGATCGGCAAACTGGCGGGGCGAAACGTTAACGGAAAAGCGCAACTTCTCGCAACCGGGTTGCTGGCAAAAATCGGCCGCAAAGCGGCAAGCCGCACGAAGCACGAAGCGCCCCAGGGACAGAATCAGGCCGCTTTCCTCGCAGACGGGAATAAAGACTGCCGGCGACACCAGCCCATGGCCGGGGCGCCGCCAGCGTACCAAGGCTTCGGCACCGACGAAGCGCATCCCGGCCAGATCCACCTGGGGTTGATAGAAGACCTCGAATTCCTCGGCGGCGACCGCGTTCCGCAAAGCCTCTTCGAGTTCCAGGGCTTCGCTGGATTGCAGAGCCATTTCGCGGGTAAAGACAAAAAAGGCATTCTTGCCTTGATCCTTGGCCGAATACATGGCGAGGTCGGCATTTTTGATCAGTTCATCCACTGTTTCGCCATGATCGGGACAGATGGCAAGGCCCAAACTGGCACTGACATGAGTTCGCCGCCCCCTCACCTCCAGATATCCCGACAATCGCCGGTGGATTTTCTTGGCGATATCCTCAATCACCAGGATATCCGGAGCGTCTTCGAGCAGGATGATGAACTCGTCTCCGGCGATACGACTGATGGTGTCTTCCCGACGTACCGAATTCTCCAGGGTCTTGGCAACGGCGATCAACAGGTCATCACCAAATTGATGACCCATGGTGTCGTTGATTTTTTTGAAGTTATCCAGATCGAGAAAGATGATGCCGATCTTGCGCTGCCGGCGTCGTGCCCTCTCAATGGCCATGGTCAGCCTGTCACCCAGCAGCAGTCGATTGGGCAGTCCGGTCAGGGCGTCGTGATACGCGCGGTGGCGAATCAGGGCTTCCTGTTGTTTGAGCTTGCTCAAATCGTGGAAAATAGCGATATGACCGGCCAGTCGCTGGTCTTCGTGGTGATATGGTGAAACCGACATGTCGGTCGGTATGTCCTGACCGTTGTGATGTGACAACGGCAGTTCACCCACCCATCCCCCATTTCTGAGCAGCGATTCGGACAGCTCGGAGAAATAGTCGTGTTCCCCGGGAGTCCTGAGAAAAGCAGGGCGGCGGCCAAGGATCTCCGCGGAAGAAAAACCGGTCATTTGAAGGAATTCTGGATTGGCCATGATAATCCGCCCGTCGCAGTCCGCCACAAGGATCCCTTCACGGGCATTCTGAAAGACCTTGCCCATAAGGAGCAGCTTATCGTTGGCGGTTTGCAGTTCCCGAGTCCGCTCAGCCACCTTCACTTCCAAGGTGCTGTGCGCTTCCTGCAAGCGAGCTTGGCTGAGAGTCAGATGTTCCACCGTTTTTTCGAGTTCGACCTTGCTTGCCTCCAAATGCGCGGCCATGGCATTAAAGGAACTCCCCAGTCCGGCGAATTCGTCCCGTCCGGCAATGTTCAGCCGATAATCCAGATCCCCTTGGGAATAGTGACGGACGGCGACGACCAAGTTCTGTAGACGTCGATGCAGGGTTCGATTCAGCACCGCGGCCAGCAGCATGGCCGACAACAGCCCCGAGACCGCAAAGACCGCGAAGGTGATTTTCCCGTGCTGGGAATTGTTCTGAAACACCTCTTTCTTCTGCTGAAACTGATTCGTCTGCTCTCTGACCAACGTCTCGAGGGCCAGTTGAATCGTGTCCCATTGCCCCTCGATCTTGGCGATTTCATCCTGCAGATATGAAAGGTTGGGATCGACCTTCCATATCTGATAGATCCCCGGAAGATTCAAAATGATCGTTTCGACGCTCCCGCGAAGCCGGGTAAAATTGGCTTGATACTCCTCGGACGCAAGCAGCTCTTCTGAATCCGATGGATCGAAATCGGCCCAAAGACCCTGCAAGCTACCAAGCAGCTTGACGATGATCTCGGGTTGATGCACCCCTCCCTGGGTTTTCTCCCGGAACATGTCCTGGCAGGCCTGAGCCAGCAAATACAAAGTCGTCAAGCCATTGAAAATCGGATCCTTGTCTCCGGCCATTTCCTGAGCCGCGATGATTTGGGAATGGAGCTGATCGAAATTGGTGCTGATAATTGTGGACCACAGCTCGCTGTCCGAAGAAAAAATCCGCTCCGACTGATCATAAAACCGTGCCGCCGCGCTAAGCTTGCCGAAACCAAGAGCCGTGTCTTCAAGTTTTTCTGCCAATGCGGAATTATTCGTGCGGGAAGCCAGCAGCCGACTCATCTGTTGGCCCTCCTCGGCTACTTGGATAATGTTCTCGGGAATAACGTAGCTATCGAAAACATCGTAGAGGAAGAGTGTATAAGCTTGACGGGTTAGGCGTTCGATACGGTTAAGAACCTCAAGCTGTTCGGTGAGATCGCTGGTCAGGGCATCGATGGCGGCCTGATCGTAATTGATCTGCCGGAATGCGAGCAGGGCCATGACGCCCTGGATCAAGACCAGCAGCGTCAGACCGATATTCTTTATCCATCGATAGGACAGCATGGACCGGCTCAAGGTTTGAATTTCAAGGTCAGAATCTCACCCACATCACCCGTCCCATACAAGGGGGTATCCGAATCCGGCTCGGGATCGCGCCCGGCGATTTCGTAACGGCTGACGCCGAAGGGATAGGCTCCGGCCAACGCGAACTGAACGTCGTCCAGATTTCCGGTATCGAGTTTACGGGCAAACTCCACCGTCCACCCGCCATCAGTCCAGAAACCTTTGGCCCGAATATCCGCCCGGCTGCCACTGGGCACCTTGAATTCGTACTTGTCGACCCTGTCCCCACTATACGCGGCATTGAGAATCGGCTCATAGGCTGGGCGCCCTTCATCGCCCTGGCGAATCAGATAAAAAACGGACCCGGATTCCGAAATAAGCATTTTGGCTTTTTTATCCCGGGCGACAGTGTAGATCTGTAATTTGTCGTCGGCATAACCGGAGTGATCGGTGCGGTGGGCCTTCCAAAACCAGATATCGGCCCGGTAGGGCTGGTTTTCTTTCAAGGAAAGTTTCGTTTCATGGGACACCATGCTCCATTTGATGACGAAGCAGTCCTCGCGGGTTGGACCATCCAGGTAACCTTTTTTCTCAGCATCCCAGACGAGCTGGCGGTGCAGTCGATCTTCCGTAGCGTCGGGAAATTGACTTAGAAAATAAACGGTGTCACCGGAATAGACCGCCCGCAAAGTGATGTCGATGTCGGCCACCAGATCATGGACGGTCAACGGCAGGGTCTGGCTCCAGGCCGGATCTTCGGCACGGCCATCGATTGCTGGCGGCACGTCGACCCGGACGGCCAGGAGCGTTTGGCCGGCAAAGACCTCGCTAACAGACAGCAGCAGCAGAAAAAGAAATAAAGCGGGCATAAGACCTCCTTGAAAAAGGGACAAACGTCAAAGAGGACTACAACTTTCGCGCCGAGACTCACCTCCTTAACAAAAAATAACGGCAGAAGGATCGGACTTAGACCAAGCCCATTCACTGTTTCGCGTCTTTTCCGTCCAGTTCGGCGAGATAGTCCGCCCATTCCATGGGCAGCAGGTTCTTTTTCTTGTTGTTACAGCTCTTGCAGGCCGCCACGCAGTTGGTCTTGGTGCTTTTGCCTCCACGGGAGACCGGCACCAGATGGTCAAGGGTCAGTTCTTTCGGGGCCACCTTCATCCCGCAGTAATGGCAGATGCCGGTGGCAATGCGGTTTTTCCACCAGCGGCTCTGACGCAGCTCCCGGGCCTTTTCCCGTTCGCGGCGTTCGTCTTCTTCGGTCACATCCAGAAACGGTTCCATCTTCACTCTCCTTCCGCCATGGAAAAAGCGGATTGTAGCCTGATGCCCCCGCTGCGGACAACCTTTGCCGGAGCTTTTCAGGGGGCTTGCGAATTTTATCATTTTATGCGATCTATCAGGCGCTTTCGGCTCTTTCCCTTAAGCCCTCTTCCACCAGAGAACACACTCCGCCATGAAAATTCTGATCGTCGGCGTCGGCCAGGTCGGCTACTTCCTTTGTGAACGCCTCTCCCTCGAAGGGCACGAAGTCACCCTCATCGACCGCAGTCCGGAACACTTGGGCAAAGCGGCGGATCGGCTCAATGTCCTCGGCATTCACGGCAACGGCGCCAGCGCCGAGGTGCTGGAGCAGGCGGGGATCAAGGACGCGGATATTTTCATCGCCGTCACCGACCTTGACGAGGTCAATATCCTCGCCTGCCTGCTCGCCCGGGAATACCAGGTGCCGACCCGCGTTGCCCGGGTCAAGAGCATCGAATACACGGGAAAGGGGGCGGTTCTCTCCAAGGAGAAGCTCGGCATCGACCTGCTCATCAATCCCGACGACGCGGTCGCCGAGGAGATCGTGCAGATCGCCTGCCGCGCCGGCGCCTTCGACGTGGCCGAGTTCGCCGAAGGGCAGATTCAGTTTCTCGGCTACCGAATCAACGAGGGCAGTCCCCTGTGCAACCTGACCCTGCGGGAACTGGGGGAGATCCGAGGTATCTACCGCTTCGTCATCACCGCCATCAGCCGTGCCGGGCAGACCATCATCCCCCGGGGGGACGATTCCATCCTGGCCGGCGACAGCATCTTCATCGTCGCCCACCGTAAGGATCTTCCGGCCATTCAATACCTGCTGCAACAGCAACAGGGGAAGAAACGCGGCGCCGCCCGGGCGTTCATTCTCGGCGGCGGCAATATCGGCCTGCACGTGGCCCTGGAGTTGGAAACCATGGGCTTCGCAGTGCGCCTCATCGAGCAGGATGAAAAACGCTGCGAGCGGCTGAGCGCCAAGCTCAATCGGACCCTGGTCATCAACACCGACGGCACCGACATCCGCACCCTGCTCGACGAGGGGGTGGACGGTGCCGATATCTTCATTGCCGTCACCGATAACGACGAAAGCAATATCCTCTGCTCGCTTCTGGCCAAGCAGCACGGTGCCCGCCGCAGTCTGGCCCTGGTCCT
>DIVU01000328.1 GCA_002423365.1 Desulfuromonadaceae bacterium UBA6124
CGGGTTCGATCTTGTGATGTGCCGGAACGTGCTGATCTATTTCGAACCCGACCTGCAGGAACATGTCTTGTTCAAACTTTGTCAATCCCTTGCGACCTCCGGTTATCTGGTGCTGGGCCCCTCGGAAATGATTCTTTCGCGGGTCGCCGGTCAATTCCGGGAGATCGAAGGTGGAGGACACATCTGGCAGAAACGGAGCTGACCGTCTACCGACGCCGAAAACTTTCCAAATAAACGGGGGACATATGGAACATAATCCGAAACCGCAGACGGCGAATGGGGAAATTCCCTGGTGGCTCGGGTTGCGGACCCGCCTCACAATCGGCTTCTGCCTGGGATTTCTGGCGGTGCTGGCGCTGGTGCAACTGGTCGGCGTTTTCGGCGTCCCCTTCACGAATTTCTCGGGCCGCATCGGGGAACAACGCAATAAAGCCTTCCACGAACTAGCGCTGATCGCCAACGGCAAGCGCGATTTTCTCCTCTTCTGGCTCAACGAGCGCCGCGCGGCGGTGAATTTCATCGCCGCCAACGATTTCGTCGAGGCCAACACCCTCTCTCTTCGGGAGCGGCTTGCCGCCCTTTCCGAAACTACCGATCCCTGGCCGGTCTTGCGCGAGGATCCGGCCAGCATCTCCCTGGTGGAGTTCTTCGACAAGATTCGCGCCGCCTACGGCTTTTATCGCGCCATTCAGATCGCCGACGCCGAAACGGGGGTGGTCTTCGTCGCCACCGATCCGGCCCGGCTGGGCCGGATCGTTTCCCGGTCCACCGGATTCGTGGGGGCCCTAGCCGCCCAAGGCGGCTATGTGAGCGACATGGAGCGGGCCGTCGAGACGGGCGCGCCCTGCTTTTCTTTCACCGACGTCGTCAAGGACCGGCAGGGCGTCGCGCGGGCCGTACTAATGCTCGAAGTCGACGCGGACACCGCGCTCGCTCCCTTGCTCGCCACGGCGGCGGGGCTGGGGGAACGGGGCGAGGTGCTGCTGGTCAACCGTAACGCCGAGGTCCTCACCCCGCTCAAGCATCCCCTGCCCGACGGCAGCCGGGCCCGTTCCCTCGAATACCGGATTCAGACGGCTCCGGCCCAGTTGGCGGCGCGCGGCGAAGAAGGCGTGATTGAAACCTCCGATTATCGGGGGGTTCCAGTGCTGGCCGTCTATCGCAGGTTGGAGGTCGCGCCAGACTGGTCCTGGGGAATGGTGATCAAACTCGATCGCGACGAATTGGCAGCCCCCCTGTACCGGGATCTCCGGGACACGGCCTTGCGCGGTCTGGCCGGAGTACTGGTGGCGATTCTTGTCACCAATCTGATGGCCGGGCGCATTATCCGGCCGATCCTGGCGCTCGGTCGCGCTGCCCGCCAGTTGGCGGCGGGGGACCGTTCGGTGCGCTGCGCGGTGATCCGCAACGACGAAATCGGCTCTCTGACCAAGGCCTTCAATCGCATGGCCGACACCGTCGAAACCACCATGAACGGCCTCGAACAGCAGGCCGCCGAACTTCAGGCCATCGCCGCCGAACTACAAATGCGGCAACAGATCCAACAACAGGCTTTGGCCGTTTCCGCCGGACTGGCTGCGTCCGGGTCGCTGGCCGAGTTGCTGGACGAGGGCTTGCGGCAGCTCATGCTGGCCACCCGCGCCCAAGTGGGCGCGATCTACCTCCGCGACAAGGAGGGTTCGTTCCGGCTGGCCCACGCCATCGGCGAAGCCCCCGATGCCCCGCTGGCGAAACGGATCGAGCCCGGCGCCGGGGGATTGGGCCACGCGGCGGCAAGTCGACAGATTGAAATCCTGGCCGACATCCCCCCGGAAACGCGCTACCACATCCGCACGGTGGTCGGGGAAAGCCTGCCCAATGGGGTGGTGCATGTGCCGTTGGTGCTGCAAGACCGGACCGTGGGAGTGCTGGCCTTGGCCAGCCTGTATCCGATCCGGCCCGAACAGCTTGAGGTCGCGGAGCTGGTCCGGGCGCAGATAGCGACCGCGATCATTAATGCCCAGGCCCATGCCGAAACCGAGCGTCTGGCCCGCGACCTGCAAGCCACGAACGAAGAACTGGCTTGTCTGAACGAAGAATTGCAATCGCAATCAGAGGAACTCCAAGGGCAATCAGAGGAGCTACAAGCACAGACTGCCGAGTTGATCGCGCAGCAGAGTCGCGTCGAGGAGGCCGACAAGCTCAAGTCCGAATTCCTCTCCAATATGAGTCACGAACTGCGTACACCATTGAACAGCATCATGGCGCTCTCGCAATTGATGATTTCACGGGGTCCCGGCAAAGACACTGAACAGGAAACAGAATTCCTCCAAGTGATCGAACGCAACGGCCGCCAGTTGCTGAAGCTGATTAACGACATTCTCGACCTGTCCAAGATCGAGGCAGGGCGCATCGATCTTTTCACCAGCGAATTCGCGCCCCGATCCGTGGTCGAACGGGCCATCGCCACCATCTCCCCGTTGGCGACGGAGAAAGGGTTGTCAATCAAATCCAGTTTCGCGGAGATCGCGAGCATGGTGGCCGACGAGGACAAGGTTTATCAGATCCTGCTCAACCTGCTGTCCAATGCCGTCAAATTCACCGACCGGGGCCAAATCGAGGTGACGGTGTCCCCCGCCGGACTCTGGGGGGTGGGGTTCGCGGTCCGCGACACCGGCATCGGCATCGCAGAGGCGGATCTCGCCGCGATCTTCGACGAGTTCCGGCAGGTCGACGGGTCGACAACGAGGCGCCATGAGGGAACAGGGCTGGGCTTGGCTATCTGCCGCAAGTTGGCACGGTTACTCGGCGGAGAGATCGAAGTCCAAAGCGAACCTGGTCGAGGTAGCATTTTTACATTGGTGCTACCCCTCCACTACCAAGGTTCAGTGTCGGGACCGGAACCCAAACGTAAAAAAAAACATACCGCTTTGTCTCCCTTGCAGTCCCCTAAAGTCGTTGAAAATGAGCCGCCCGTTTTGGGAGAAAAACGAGACCATCCCTTATTGCTGGTGGTCGAGGACAACCCTGTAGCAGTTATGCAAATCCAATGCGTGCTGGAAGATGCCGGCTACATGGTGCGAACAGCAGCCAACGGCGAAGAAGGTCTGAGGCTTGCGCGAAACGAGCTTCCGGACGGCATCGTACTCGACTTGATGATGCCCGGTGTTGACGGCTTCGAAGTTCTTGAACAGATTCGCTCGACGCCAGAGACCGCGACCTTGCCGGTACTAATCTTGACCGCCAAGGAGCTGACCGCCGCCGACCGAGCGCGCTTGAACCACAACCATGTCCAGCAGTTGGTGCAGAAGGGGAGCCTTGACCGGAAGCACTTATTGGAGTGCGTCGATAAGATGTTTCGTAAAACCCGTGGGCCATTGCCGACGCAGTTGAAGGCAGCGGATCGTCCCATCCCGGCCCTCGGCCATACCACCCCCCAGATTCTTGTCGTAGAGGATCATCCGGACAACCGCCTAACCTTGGAGGCATTACTGCGTGAGCTAGGATACTCATCCATAACGGTCACCGATGGGGTCCAGGCTATACAGGCCGTTCGTGAACATCGGCCTGCACTGGTGCTGATGGATATTAACTTGCCGATACTCAGTGGGCTTGATGCCACTCGAAAGATCAAATCCGACCAGGATCTGCAAAGCATACCAATAATCGCTCTCACAGCCAGGGCCATGAAAGGCGACCGGGAAAATTTCTTAGCGGCCGGCTGCGATGGCTACTTATCCAAACCAATCGAGGCTTCCGCTCTAAGTCAGCTCCTTAAACAGTGGTTGCCTGAGTTTGTAAAGACAAATCCAGAGAATCGAGAATGATGCCATGCCCAGCACACTTACAACACTTTTGCTGGTTGATGATCGTCGGGAAAATCTTTTCGTACTGCAAAAAATTTTAGCCGAATATCTTCCCAACTGCGAAACGAGCGTCGCAACCAGCGCCGAAGAAGGATTAGCGTTAATCGCGATGCGCTCCTTCGATGGCGCCCTGATCGACATGCAGATGCCGGGGATGGACGGCATTGAGATGTGTCGTCGCCTCAAACGGCATCCTGAAAGCGCGGTGATCCCGGTGATCCTCATCACGGCACATCATTCGACGCCCGAGTTGCGAGCGCAGGGTCTGGAAGCGGGGGCCGACGACTTCATTGAGCGTCCCATCGATAACGCCGAANNTGCGGGCCGGGAAGGCCGAACTGGAACGGCAAGTGGCGCAACAGACCGCGACCCTCCGCGAATACCGCAAGGCGGTGGAGAGTTCCCACGATCTGATCGCCATTGTCGACCGACAATTTCGTTATTCGATGGTCAACGCCGCCTGGCTGCGACAGCAGGGGTTACACCGAGATGCGGTTATCGGCCGCTCCATCCGCGAAATTTTCGGCGAAGAAACCTTCGAGAAACTGAAACCCCTATTGGAGCGCTGTCTGCGGGGCGAAACGCTGCTTTTCGAGCAACCGTTCGACCACCGAACCCAAGGCCGCCGGTTCTTCCAACTCCGGCTCTCGCCTATCACTGCCGATGACGGAAACATCGAAGGGATTGTGATTATCCGCCGCGACGTTACCCTGGAGCGGGAGGCGGAAAGAATAAAAGATGAATTTATCGCGACCGCTGCCCACGAACTTAATACTCCACTAACAATCATTCGAGGGTATGCCGAGCTGTTGCATGATGAAACCACGGAAAATCCTTTTGCTCAGAATGAACGTCGAAGATTTCTTGGAAGCATAATAGAGAAAACGGATTGCCTGCAAAAGCTGGTTGACGACATGCTGGACCTTAGCTTGGACATGTCAGGGCAGAAACCCGCCTTGAACAAAACCCTTTGGCCTATCGGTTCCGAACTAGCCAAGCAGGCACGACATTTTCAGCGACTACCTGGGAAGTGCCGCTTTGAAATCCGTTGCGACAATATGGATGTCGAAATTTTTGCTGACCAGAACAAGATTGGGCAGGTTTTAGAAAACCTCATCGGCAACGCCGTCAAATATTCCCCGCAAGGGGGACTGATAACCTTGGCAAGTTTCAGGGAAAAAGACTCTTTACGAATTTCGGTATGCGACGAGGGGATCGGTATGACCACCAAACAGCGTGAGAACGCTTTTGAAAAATTCTACCGGGCCGACGTCCGCGAAAATTCGGTTAGCGGTCTCGGACTCGGACTGGCCATCGCACGCAACATCGTTGAAGCCCACAGCGGTCGCATTTGGCTGGAGAGCGGATCTCCCAAGGGGACCTGCGCACACTTTGTTTTACCCCTGACCTATTTAGACGAAAGGATTTCCGGGGCAATGCCCACTCGGATCAAGACATGATAAACGAGAGTGCCACACTTCTATTGGTCGACGATCAACCGGACAATCTCTTCGTGCTGCGCCAGGTCATCGCCCGCCATCTTCCTGACTGTCGAATCCTGACCGCAACCGGTGCGGAAGAGGGGTTGGCCTTGGCCGACGTCGAGGTCCTGGATGGCGCCCTGATCGACATGCAGATGCCGGGGATGGACGGCATTGAGATGTGTCGTCGCCTCAAACGGCATCCTGAAAGCGCGGTGATCCCGGTGATCCTCATCACGGCACACCATTCGACGCCCGAGTTGCGAGCGCAGGGTCTGGAAGCGGGGGCCGACGACTTCATTGAGCGTCCCATCGATAACGCCGAATTGATCGCCCGCATCCGCACTATCATGCGCATGAAACATGCCGAAGACCGGTTGCGGGCCGGGAAGGCCGAACTGGA
>DIVU01000139.1 GCA_002423365.1 Desulfuromonadaceae bacterium UBA6124
AACAAGGCGACCCGCTTCGGCTGGGATGTCAATGGACCCGATGATTTCATCTTGGCCTTCGCCGCGCCAGAAGATGTATGGCTCACTCGCCACAGCCAGCGCTGTCACTCGGGTTGAACCGTCTGGGTTAAGCCATCTCGCATGAACGGCACTCGCGTAAACGCCCAGAACGAATACTTCGGCGTCAGCCAGCGGTTTTTGCCGCAGTGTAAGTAGCGGCTCTCCGAATGGAAATCTGTGCATGACAATAGTCCTTTTGATGCGAACAGTTCACCTTGACCGATCATGACCCCGCCGCAGATGAACATAAGGTTCAAATGTTCGGCTGGCTGTCCGATTCTCTCCACTCATGACATAAACACGATGAACGCCACCGGCAAACCCTGCTTCGCCCAGAAGACGTGGCCATCCGGATGCCAGCAGATATGGGGGCGCTCGTGGACCATCTCGCCCATGAGTTCAAGGTGCGACTTCGCCTCTCTGATCGTTGCGACTTCCTGTTCACCAATCGGAATCCAGAAGGTCCAGTAGTCATCTTCCCAATCGGGAGAGGTGTACTGCTTGAAACCATAAACAAAAGTCTGCCCGCAGGTGCGGCACTTGACGATGTCGACATCAAAGGTGTTGGACTCGACGACAGATTCAACCCTTTCAACGGCCTCCTGGATCGCATCGGCGGTCAGTTGTCCTGCTTTGGCCTGCTCTATCAGATGACAGTTCATCATTCTCCCTCCCTAACCGTTGGAGCCCGGCATCGCGTATCGGTCCGTCAGATCAGCCGGCCTCGTCTTTCCAGCGGAACCGGTTTTGTCCGCCGATCCGGATATTCAACAGCAGCACCGGCTCCGACGGTTCCGGGGGAACCCAATAAAGCACGAGAAAGTCGCGGGCACCGGCATTCAGGACGTATTCCCTGACGGTGAGCGTCTTTCCCTTGACCGACCTTCTTCTGGCGGGGGCGACCCCTTCGAAGGTCGCAACGTTCTGCACCATAACCTGGTAACTTTCCCGCAGGCGCTCGACAAAACGAACCGCGCCGAGTTCCGCATAGTCGTCGAGAAAGGCCTTCAAGCGACGAGCGAACAAAGGCGTGGCCACGACGTCGCGGGTCATCCTTTTTGTTTCTCCGCGACGGCCCTGGCCCGATCGAGAGCTTCGTCAAACAGGGCATGAACGGCGGCGGCGGTCACATGGGTTCCGGTGAGCTCATAGTCTTCCCATGCCGCCAGCGCCTCCGATTCGAACTGCAAATCCGCCTCCGCCGCCTCGATGGCCGGACTGCCGACGGCCTCCAATACCGAAGCCATCGAACGGCCCATCTTTTTGGAAAGTCGCTCCAACCGTTCAGCGAACTCATCATCTACACGCAAATTGAGTTGTCGGGTCATTGTCGTTCCTCCTTTCTTTTGCATGCTAGCACCTGCTATCATGCAGGTCAACCTTGCGTCAGGAGCTTTGGCCAACCCAAGCACGAGGTGACACCAGGTCGCACCGGCTCACCCCTCTTCCGTCCCCACCAGCAGTTTGCGGCTGATGCTTTCGATCAGATCGCGCAACTCCAGATGAGCCAGCCAGGCCCGCGGAATCGCCTCAACCCCCAGCAGCGCCCCGAGGAGATTGCCGGCGATACTGCCGGTGCTGTCACTGTCGCCGCCGTGGTTGACGGCCAGGCGAACTCCGTAAGCGAAATCGTCTTTGGCGACCAGGGCGCAATAGACGCCGATGGCCAGGGCCTCTTCGCCAACCCAGCCGGCACCGAGACGAGCAACCGTTTCCGGCCCCGGGTTACCCTTTGCCGCCAAACTTCTGGCCGCTTCGAGAGCCCGCAGGGTTTGGCGACTCCCTTGATGCACCGCGAGCAGCTTCAGGGTTTTGTCGAGAGCCCGGTCGAGATCGTCTCCGGCCACAATCCGGCCAATGAGACCGGCGAGGCAGCCGGCCGGCAAGTAGCCGCTCGGATGCCCATGGGTCAGGGCGCCAAGGTCACAGCCCAGTTGGAAAGGCTGATCTTCAGGACCACTCCGCTGCTGACTGCGGGGCGCTTGCAGATACAGCCCTACGGGAGCCATGCGCATCACGGCACCGCACCCCTTGCTGTGATTGATTGGACACGTTCGGCTGCCGACGGCTTGATTGCGTAACGCCGAGAGACACGACCTGCCCGGCGCCCGACGCACATGCAGCCCGTCGACCTGAACGAGCCGCCCCTTACCGGCGGCCTGCCCGGGAAGCGCCTCGTTCTGGGTCAGCAGCCAGCAGCGGTAGGCCGCATGCACTTCGGCCACGAAATCCGGTTTGTCGACACCGGCCGCCTCGGCCAGCAGCAGACCTTCCGCCGTGAACAGCGTCATTTGCGTATCGTCGGTGATTTCGAAAACTCCCTGGGCATTGGCGACCGGGTCGAGAATCCCCCCGGGGCCGAATTTTTCCCGAATGCCCTGCATCGAAGGGATGAACTCGACGGGCCACCCCAGGGCATCGCCGACCGCCCCGCCCAGCAGGCAGCCGGAGTAATGGGAAAGACTTCTCCGCCCGGGATGCCACGGATATCCGGAAGGCTGTGGTAAGGTGCTGGTTATCGGCATAGGGGTCCTTACGGTAAAGGGTCTCTTTTCCGGGATGAGCCCCGGCGGGAACGAGAAACAGCCGGGGCGTCTCTTCGTCTCTTACATTCTGTACTCCATCAAAACGACATCGGCTGTCGCAAGAACGCGGATAATGAAATGATGATGATCGATCAAATCGAAGACTGGATCGATGCAACCAACCGGGCCTTTCTGCCGAAACGGCAATCCTGCGTCCGCTTCGCCCAGGCCTTCAGCGGCTATTTCCCGCAGGCCTTTCTCGAAGAGGCGGGCTTCGTCATGGTCGATCGGATTCCCAAGCCGGACTTCCCGCAGCTGCGGCAACTCGGCATCGACGACCTGCTGGAGTTGGCGGCGGCCGGCATGACCTACAAGACCACCTATTATCTGCTCTCTGCCCAATCACGGAACCTGCGACTGCACTTTCATGAACTGGTGCATGTCGCCCAATGGCGCCTGCTCGGAGGACCGGGGTTCATCGCCCGCTACCTCGCGGAGATCCGCTGCAATGGCTATGCCGACGCCCCCCTTGAAAGGATGGCCTATGCGCTCGAAACCCGGTATGCCGACAACGCGCCGGCATTCGATGTGCCGACGGAGGTTCGACGGCAGCTTTCATCCGTTGGCCACCGCGGACGTCCACGCTGAACCTTTGTCCGTCGCCCTCACCCCCCTCTTCGCCCAAGCCCGGTCCCGCATCAAAAGCGCCGACCATCGGGTCGACTATGCCCACGTCGCTGCCCCCACCGAAGAGATCGAATACACGACGTTCCAACGCGCCGCCTGACCCGCCCCCAAAACGACACAACCTGTCGCGTTACCCGGTTATGCTGAAACCATCACAGCGCCAAACCTAAAGGGGGTGCTCATGCCATATGTCAAAGTCAAAACCATCGATCCCGCCCACATTCGCCGCCAGATCCATAGCGCCCTTGCCGAGCGCCACTGGAGCCTGGACGATCTGCTGCGCAAGCTCGGATATATCCATCTCGCCCAGGGTCGGAAAGATTTTGCCTGCCTTTACCGGTTCGGAGACAACACCCAGCTGCTGCGCCGCCTCAGCACCATTCTGGAGATCGACCCCGAGGAACTTTCCGGAGAGCGCTGTTTTGATGATGAGGAAGAATATCTGCGCTTCACCTTCGCGCCGTGCCTCCTCAGGGTGCCGAGCCGGACGACCCCAGCCAACATCTTTCCCGTCGCCCTGTCGGGACTCAACGCCTTCCTGCGCGTCGACAGCTTCCCACTGCTGCGCAAAGCGTCGGAGCGGTTGCAGGACCGCATCGTCGCGGAGCGCATCCGCGAAGACTACGCCCGTCGCAGCACCATCCTGAATTTCGGGGATATCATCGGGTACGCCTACTACCACGCCTTCGGCGAAGCCCGCGCCTATGCCGTCACCGGCGAGCGCCTGCCGGATATCGAGATCGTCCCCGTGACCATCGGTGCCACCCTGCGAACCAACCGCGCCGCCCTGGCCGCCCACGGCGGCGTCATCCCCCGGATGCAGAGCACCAAAACGGGGGAAGTCTTCACCAACCGGCCCGATCAGGCGGCTCTCGTCGCCGCCCCCTGAAGCGCGGCGCCCCGGCACCCTAACCACCTACGGGAGAGATAAGGATGAAACTTGCCGAAGCCCTGATTCAACGCATCGACGCACAAAAACGTCTGCGCTTTCTGGAAACGCGCCTGGAGCGGGTCGCCACCGCTCAGGAGGGGGAAAGCCCCGCGGAAGACCCACGAGAACTGATGGAGCAGATCGAAAGCCTCTACGCCGAACTGGAAAACCTCATCGCCCGCATCAACCGCACCAACTGCGCCGTCAGCGACGGGGGAGACTGTCTCGCCGATCTGCTGGTGCGCCGGGATCTGCTGCAGAAAAAGCAGTCGACCTGGCGAGAGATCGCCGCAGCGGGAACGATCACCGCGCCGCGCCACTCCTCGCGGGAAGTGCGCTTCGTCAGCACCGTGCACGTCGCCGAACTGCAAAAGCAAGCGGATGCCTTCGCCCAGCAGTTCCGTGAGCTCGACACCCGCATTCAACGCCTGAACTGGACAACCGATCTGCTCGTCTGATGAACGGAGGATGCGCGGTGTAACCGCCGCGGTCAAAGCGAGTCCCAACCCCGCCGACGGGTCAAGTCGGCACCAGCGGCGCCCGCGGCCAGGGCCGGCGGACAGCCCGCCGACATTCATGGCCGTCACGCTGACATCTGTACATTGACCGACACATTGACGACCAGGGACTGATTGACCGCTGCGGCGAGGGCGGGTCAGGGAAGACGCATCCACCGACAGGTTGGAAAACCAGCGACGCAGACGGAGCTGGCAAATACGGTCCCAAAGTTGCTATGATTAGGCGCAGGCGGCCTACCGCCGGGCCATGGCCGAAGCGACCGGGCGGCCGGTCCTCGGCACCTGGATCCACTTCTGCATCGGCGGCGGACTGGTGGAAGTGCACTGCGACTGATCGGGAAAGCGGACGACCACCGCTACAAGACCTCCCGCCCACAGCCATCCGGCCTCGGGGAAAACGGGAGGTTTTTCCGTCTCCGTTTCCGAACGACTTGCGACAACGGCTGTCGCCAGCTCCGGTTATGCTCTTGTCATCATCGTCGCAATCGCCGCACGCTGCATTGACTTTGCCGAGGAGGAAACGTGCCGTCACCGATCAAAGGAACCATCGCTTTCTGGATCACACCCGCAGGGGAGATCCATCTGGTCAAAGACACCCATATCCAGTACGTCATCGACCACCCGGATCTGTTCGGGATCGATCTGGACGCGCTGCGCCGCCGCTACGACGACTTTAACGAGGAATGGGGATGCGAGGGGCAGGCGCGGGGAGAAGCCATCCGCGATCTGGTTTCTAAAGGTTGGATCCGGGTCCGCCGCTATCCCAACGACTATTCCGTCAACGTCCCCGAACTCGACGGCCAGGCTCGCGCTCGCCTCTGTCAACTGGCCAGGGTGTTGCTGAAACAGGGAATCGACGGGCGCTACGAGAGGGATGCCTACATGCCGCTGCGCATCACGGAACTGGCGGGAAGCGACCCGGGCCGGGTCAGACTGATCGAACTGAAGGCGTTTTTGCCGGAAGGGGAAACTACCCAGGCAGCCGCCCTGTAACCCCCGCCCCCAGCGCCGCGAAGGACAATCGGAAGAGAAAGGGAAGAATCTCAATGACTGGATTGGACATTATCGGCGACGTTCACGGACAAGCCGAGGAACTGGAGGCCCTGCTGAAAAAGCTCGGCTACGAACTCCGCGCCGGCAGCTACCGGCACCCGCAACGTCAGACCCTGTTCCTCGGCGACCTGATCGATCGCGGCCCGCACAACCGCCGGGTCATCGCCCTGGTTCGGGCCATGCAGGAAGCCAAAACCGCCCAGGTGATCATGGGCAACCACGAGTACAACGCCATCTGCTATCACACCGAGGATCCGGATACCCTCCAGCCGTTTCGCGCACACAACGAGAAGAACACCCGACAGCACGCCTCGTTCCTGGCCGAATTCGGGAACGATCCGGACGGGCTCGAAGACGTGCTGGCCTGGTTCAGAACCCTGCCCCTGGTGCTGGAGACCTCTTATTACCGGGCCGTTCACGCCTGCTGGCAGCCGGGACGAATCGACCGGCTACGACAGGCCTCGGCCTCCGCGACCCTGACTGAAGAACAGATTTTCCGGTCGGTGCAAAAGCAAACCCCTGAGTACGACATCGTCGAAGACCTGCTCAAGGGGGTCGAAGAACCCCTGCCTGCCGGGAGTGTTTTTTATGACAAGGATGGTCACCAGCGCGACCGCATCCGCGTGCGCTGGTGGAAAACTTCCGCTGAAAGTTATCGGGAAGCGGCCATGCTCGATGCCGAAACCCTGGCAAACATCCCCGAAGTCCCCTTTCCGGAGGATCGGCTGGCAGGTTACCCAACCCATGCCGTCCCCGTCTTTTTCGGGCACTACTGGCTTTCGGGACGGCCAGCCACCATGAGCCAAAACGCCGTCTGCCTCGACTACAGCGTCGGCAAACCCGGCGGAGCGCTGTGTTGCTACCGGTTTGACGGGGAGAAGAGGTTGGATGAGGGGAAGTTTGTGCGGGTGGCGCGTGAGAGGTAAAACTCGTGGCGATTCGGAGGGGGGGACCCCCTCCAACAACCTACCAAGCATGCTCATTTCACCATCCCCCTCAGCCGGGCAAACAGCTTGTCGATGTACCTGTCCCGGTCATTGGTCATGAACAGCACGTGCATATCCTCGAGCTCGTCCTGGGAGTTGTCCCATTTCAATTGCGGGTACCGCGTCCAGGAAAGGATGAAGCTGTTGAGGATCACGGTTGGGTCTTTCAGGCGTTTCTCGACATCCTTGATTCGTTTGTAGAACTGAATCTTCTCGCTGGCGGGGCCTTCGTGCATAAGACCGTGCGGTTCGATGAAGGTGACATACTGTTTTCCACCGACGAGCATCCACAGAATGAAATCCGGATGGAAGTTTCCCGCCTCGAAGAATCCCACACCTTTGCCCCGGCTCATGTTCCTGAGCAGGAAGAGTTCCATTCCATCTTTTTCCAGAGCAGTCTTGTGGTCGTCGCACCAGGTCTTTAGGTCGGTGACAAACTGGTATTCGCTCTCGTTGAGGGCAACAGGCAGGATGGATATTTTCCCTTTGCCCTGCATGTGAAAGAGCGGTTGAAACAGATGCTTGCCGAAATTGCAGGCGTTCAGATCGCCGACTTTCAGCAGATCATTCTTCTTCTGCTCTAGATCCTTTTTAATCTGCTGGATCCCCTGGATGGCCTTCTCCTCATCGCCGTCCACGATGAGCTGGTAGAACTCTTCCTGCGGAATATTTTCATCATCCGGCGTCAGGTCACGTAGCTCCAGACGCGGTTCGATGTATTCCCGTTTGCGATAGTTGTAGTAGTGAACGCAGTACCCCTTCAGAAGCTCTGACGCCACCTGCTGGAGCAAGAGTACGCCATCAAAGGTTGCCGGGTTCAAGCGGATTTCGGGCAGGTAGAGAGTGTACCAGTTGGGGTCCTCCAGCAGGCGTTTGATGCCATCCTTGGTGATGTTGAAGTTGTACCAGCTCCGATCGCGCTTGAACCGCTCCAGCTCGAAAAAGAGCGTGTCATAGTCCAGCAGAGCCAGATGCTGTTCACGCAACGACACCTTGTCCTTCTGTGTCGCCAGGGATGTACCGCGTGACTGCATGGCCTGAATGCGCGGGTACCAGTCGGCGACAACCGTGTTGTGCGTCATGTAGTCTGGGATATCCCCGACATTGGGCACCGCTGCATCTTTCTTGAAGTCGTATTCCTTGCCGTCAGAGGCCTTCCGCTTAGGTCGGAGGATTTTAAGCTTCTTGCCGAAGTCATAGGTGACATTCAGCGGTATGGTAATGATCTTACGGCG
>DIVU01000305.1 GCA_002423365.1 Desulfuromonadaceae bacterium UBA6124
GCGCTCCTTGTAAATCGCCGATAATGAAAGGTGAAATCCTTTCGCACAGGCTTTTCCCGCCTGCCCAGTCGAAGAAACGATTTTCTCTCCCGATTCCCCGCCCCAGTGCATCGCAAATTTTGAACGTTGTCTTGCTTTCCGTGATCCACGGGACGGTCTTCAGCGAATCAATCCCACCGGCGGCACAAGGCGACCAGATACTTCGACCGCATCTGCTCACCGGCCAGGAGGCGTTTGACCGGGGGGAGGTAGAGGATGGCGCCGAGGAGGGCGGCGAGGGCGCGGTGACTCCATAGTACCTGGTTGTCGACAATCAGATGTTGCAGGGTCCCCCGTTCGATGGCCATGAGGACGATGCGGTGGGCGCCGTTGACCGGGGTGATGACCCGTTGCGGACGGCGGTCAAGCCGCAGGCCGGCGAAGGGGCAGGAACTTGGGCAGAGCCCGCAGCCGAGACAGCGGGAGTCGTCGACGCGGGCGGTTTTGCGGCCGAAGCCGTCGGCCTGGTCGGTGGCGAGAGTGATGGCATCGACCGGGCAGGCGGCGACGCAGCGTCCGCACCCCTTGCAGCGCTCTTCGGCGACGGCGGCGATGAAATTGCTGGTATGGATGGGATGCAGCGGGGCGAAGCGGCGAGCCGCGCCGAGGGCATCGCAGCAGCAGGGGCAGCAGTTGCAGATGAAATTGACGTCCTCGCGCACATTTTCGGCGAACTGCACCAGCTTTGCTTCCTGGGCGCGGTGCAGCAGTTCAACCCCTTCCGCCGCTTCGATCCGGCGGGCGTAGCCGTGGCGGATGAGGGCGTCCGCCGCCCGATTGAGGCTCAGGCAGATCTCCAGCGGCGCGGCGCAGGCGGTGCCGAGGTGCTGTTTCTTGTGCCGACAATAACAGAGGCCGACGCCGATATGTTGGGCGTCGCGGAGGATGGCGCCGGCCCGCTCGTAGTCGAGCACAAGCAGGGATTGCTCCGCCGCGAGGGCCGATTCCCGAACCAGCATCCGACCGATCTGGGTGTCGCCGCCGACGAAGAGGTTGCGGATGAAATCGTCCTCGACGTCGATGTATTGGTAGTACAACTCGCTCAGCAGCTTTTGGTCGAGATCGTCCCGGGTGCGCATCAGGGCGAATTCGAAGAACCCCACCATCGGCGGCGGCAGTACGAAAAGGCGCTCGCCTTTGATCTCCATATCAATCAGCAACAGCCGCGAAGCGAGGCGGTCGAGCAGCCCTTCGGCCTCTTTCATGCCGAGATTCCAGGCGCGCGCCGCCCGCGCCGCCGAAAAGGGGCGCAGGGGCAATTGCGCCATCCGGCGCGCTTCCTCGTCGCTGAAGAGCAGAGCGAAGATGCGGTCGAGCAGTTCGGACGGGGTTGTCCCCTGGGGGAAGCGGTTCAGCCGTTCTTCCAGCAAGCGATAGGCGGAGCGGCTGGTCAGGTGCGCCATGGCAAGCTATCCCTCCCGCGCCACCTCGGCCAGACCCTTGCGCTCGTTGGGTTTTTCGATGACCGCCAATTCCTCGGGGAGGCGGTCGGCGGGACCGCGCCGCCCCACCGCCACTGCCGCGAGAATGTCGAACTCCTCCGCCGCCACCCCCAGCACCTCGAAGGCCCGTTTGCGGCTGAAACCGGCCATGGCGTGAGCATAAAGTCCCAGGCGGCGGGCTTGCAGGGCCAGGGCCATCCAGGCGGCACCGGCGTCGAAGGCGGCGTGGCGATTGATTTCGCCGCTGCCGGTGAAATGCAGCCGGGTCAGGACAAAGATCAGCAGGGGGGCTTTTGTCGCCCACAAACAGTTGCGCTCGACCAGGGCCGAGGCGAAGCGTTCCCGGTCAGCGGCGGTGACGGCGTAGCGGAAAAACCAGGGTTGTTCGTTGTAGCAGGAAGGGGTCCAGCGCGCCGCCTCGAACAGGGCGGAAATCTGGGCTTGGCTCAGGGGCTCATCCAAAAAAGAGCGGGGGGACCAGCGGTCGGTGAAGAGGCAGTCGACCTCGACTTGCGGAGTGCGGGGGTTGTGGAGGGTGCCGGGCATGGATCTCTCTTTCCGGGAAACATTCCCCAGCCCCTTTGCCGAAGGCCGGAAGGGGCTGGGGAGGCAGATTGTTATCCTTATTTGGCAAAGACCTTTTTCAACAGATCGGTGGTGCGCGCCGCTGGGTTGGCGCGGATGTTCTTCTCTTCCTGGGCGAGGGTGGTGAAGAGGCCGTTCAATCCCTGGTCGGCCACATAGCTGTCGAGATCAAAGGCGGGTTTTTGCGCCAGCGGCAGCGCGGTGTAGGAACTCATCAGCTGATTGTACTGCTGGTAGAGTCCGACTTGCCCCATCTTGTCCTTGATGATCGGCATGAAGCGGGCGCGCAGGCTGTCGGAGGTCTTGCCGCGGAAGTAATCGGTGGCGGCGGTGTCGCCGCCGCGCAGGATACCCATGGCGTCGGTCAGGGTCATTTGCGAGACGGCGTCGACCAGCACCGGCTTGGCCTCGGCCGAGGCCTGTTCGGCGGCGCGGTTCATGCCGACTTCAAAGGCGTCGACCTGACCGCCGAAACCCACCGTTCGTAGCGTCTTGGCCACCGTCGCCAGTTCATCGGGCATGGCAATGCGGATCAGCTGATTGCCCAGGAAGCCATCGGTCGTCGAGGTCGAAGCCACCGCCCGTTCCGATCCGACCCGCAGCGCCTCTTTCAGCCCGGCCGCGACGGTCGATTCATCCAGTCCGGCGGCCTGGGTTCCCGAGGTCGACAGACTCCGCAGGACGTTGCTCGCAAGCTGGCCGCCGGTTCCCGAGCTTTCGAGACATCCGCCCAGAGCCAGCAACAACGCACAGCCGCCGATCAGCCATGAGGCGTTCTTCCGATTGTTTTGCATATCCTTGGACCTCCTTTTCGTTTTTCCGTTGATGGATTAGTCCCACACGCCCGCCAGCGGTGTTCGGCATTTGCCGCAAGCGCCATGCTCCAAATGTATTTCCCCCAGGCGGAAGCCGTGCCGTTCGATGAGCAGTTCGCTACAGTTGGGGCAATAGGTGTTTTCGCCGGTGGCGTCCGGCACGTTGCCGACGTAGACATGCTTCAGTCCCGCCTCCAGGCCGATCTGCCGGGCGCGGCGCAGGGTGGTCGTCGGCGTCGGCGGGTGGTCGAGCATTTTGTAGGTCGGATAGAAGGCGGTGACGTGCCAGGGGATCTGATCCCCCAGTTCCCCGGCGATGAAGCGGGCGATGGCCGCCAGTTCCTCGTCGCCGTCGTTCCAGCCGGGAATGACCAGGGTGGTGATTTCCAGCCAGATGCCGAGACGGCGATAGTCGTGGAGGGTCGCCAGCACTCCGCTCAGGGTCGCGCCGGTGACCTCGCGGTAGAACTTTTCGGTGAAGCCCTTCAGGTCGACATTGACGGCGTCGAGCACCGGGGCAATCCGTTCCAGGGCGGCGGTGCTGGTGTAGCCGTTGCTGACAAAGACGTTGCCGAGTCCCTTTTCGTGGGCGAGAAGGGCGGTGTCGTAGGCGTATTCGTAGAAGATGGTCGGTTCGGTGTAGGTGTAGCTGATGCTGCGGCAGCCCGTATCCAGGGCGGCGCCGACGACCTCTTCCGGCGGCACCTCGCGGCCGGGAATCGCCCGCCCCGTGTGCGGCCACTGGGAGATTTCGGCGTTCTGGCAGTGACGGCAGCGGAAGTTGCAGCCGACGGTGGCGATGGAATAGCTGCGGGAGCCGGGACGGTAATGGAAGAGGGGCTTCTTTTCGATGGGGTCGATACTTTCGGCGATGAGCCGACCGTAGACCAAGGAGAGCAGTTGCCCCTCCCGGTTCTCGCGCACCCCGCAGATCCCGCGCTTCCCCGAGGGGATGACGCAGGCGTGGCGACAGAGGCCGCAACGGACCCGGTCGCCGTCGAGTTTTTCCCAGAACATGGCTTCGCGCATCGGCTTCTCCTTTCCGAATGGACGGAGCCAAGTATAGCAGAAGATGGATCGCGCACCCCTTGGTCGGGGACTCGGGCGGGAAAAAGGGTCAGAACATGAAGCGGCGCATGCTGATGTTGAGGAGCAGCCCGGTGCCGATCATGGTCGTGACCATGCTGGTGCCGCCGTAGGAGAAGAGGGGCAAGGGCACCCCGACCACCGGCAGCAGGCCGATAACCATCCCCAGATTGACGACGATGTGCCAGAAGATCATGGCCGTCACCCCCAGGGCGAGCATCATGCCGAACATGTCCGAGGCGCGGCGGGCGATGTAGATCCCCCAGATGATGAGAAAGAGATAGAGGCCCAGCAAAATCAGCGAGCCGGTGAAGCCCCACTCCTCGGCGAAGACCGAAAAGGCGAAGTCGGTATGCCGTTCCGGCAGGAAGGAAAGTTGCGACTGGGTGCCCTGCATGAAGCCTGAGCCCCAGAAGCCGCCGCTGCCCACGGCGATTTTCGACTGGATGATATGATAGCCCGCCCCCAGGGGATCATGCTCGGGGTTGAGAAAAGTGAGGATGCGCTGTTTCTGGTAGGGGCGCAACAGGAACCAGCCACCGGCCGCCGCCGATGAGCCGAGGATCGCCAGCATCGCCAGGGTCGAGCGGCGGAGCCCGGCGAAGAGGGACATGGTGACGCCGATAAAGATCACCATCATGGCGGTGCCGAGGTCGGGCTGTTTCATGATCATCACCGACGGCACGCCGAGCAGGGCGAAGGGAACGAGCAGTTGCCGCAGGGAATAGCCGCGCAAGTTGCCCTTTTGGGAAAAATAGCGGGCCAGGGTGATGATGATGACGATTTTCATGATTTCACTGGGCTGGAGATTGAAGATGCCCAGGTCCAGCCAGCGGGTAGCGCCCATGCTGGTCTTGCCCACCAGCAGGACCGCCACCAGCAGGCAGAGGGTCAGTCCGTAAAGGAAAAAGCCGCAATACTCCAGATGTCGGTAGTCGACGCTGCTGACCCCCAGGGCGATGGTCAACCCGATCCCCAGCCAGTAGATCTGCTTGAGGTAAATCGGCGGCCCGGCGCCGGTCCAGATCGAGGTGGCGCTGTACAGGTTGAGGATGCCGATGCCCGCCACCGTCAAGACGGTGAGCAGCAACA
Organism: Desulfuromonadaceae bacterium UBA6124; assembly: GCA_002423365.1. GTDB lineage: Bacteria > Desulfobacterota > Desulfuromonadia > Desulfuromonadales > Trichloromonadaceae > Trichloromonas. The sequence goes on from DIVU01000305.1 coordinate 5,060, forward strand.
CCCAGTCGAAATGGGTCAAAAGCCTGCGGTCGAACATGCCGTTCAGTCTCCTTCGGCTTCTGGAACGATTCCCCCGGCTTCCGGCGGCAAACTCTGCTCGGGTGTAACCGGGGGCGCGGGTGGGAGGTTCGGTGCGGGGGCGGGAGGTCCGGCCGGCGGCGGGTTCATCCCTTGCAAAGGCAGGCCGTTGACCGCGTCGCTCGGAGTGGGCGGCAAATCCTCTGTTGGCAACGGGGAGGGCGCCGGGGCCGGCGGCGAGGGGGGGGCGTGCACGGGAATGGGCACGTCGAAGTAGGCGGCGAAGATCTTCTGGGCCACGGGGGCGGCGTTGCTGCCGCCGCTGCCGCCATGTTCGAGCAACACCGACACGGCGATCTCCGGGTCTTGTGCCGGAGCGTAGCCGACGAAGAGGGCGTGATCACGGAACCGGTAAGCGATCTCCCGTTTCGGCGCGTGATCATCCTTGAGCTTGACCACCTGCGAGGTTCCCGTTTTGCCGGCGATGCGGATCTCGTTCAATCGGCTTTTGTAGGCGGTCCCGCCGGGTTCGTTGACGACCGCCTCCATCCCCCTCTTGACGACCTGGAGATCGCTGGGGTTGAGTTGGGCATCGTTGAGGATTTCCGGATGCATCTCCTCCAGGATGTTTCCCGTCAGGTCCTCGATGCGGCTGATGACCTGCGGGCGCGGAACGATGCCGTCGTTGGCGATGCCGGCGGTCATCACCGCCAGCTGCAAGGGGGTGGTCAGGACATAGCCCTGGCCAATGGAGGCGATGACCGTTTCCCCGTCGTACCAGCGGGTGCCCTGACGCTGCTGTTTCCACTGGCGGTCGGGTATCAGCCCGGTCTTTTCCCCTTCGAGGGGGAAGCCGAGGGGGATGCCAAGGCCGAGGGCGCGGGCCATGGCGGCGATGCGGTCGATGCCGAGATCGAGAGAAACCTTGTAGAACCAGACGTCGCAACTCTCCTTGAGTGCCCGCTTCAGATCGACCCGGCCGTGGCCGCCCCGTTTCCAGCAGCGGAACCGGCGGTTGCCGTGGCTCAGGGCGCCGCCGCAGTCGACGGTGGTCGAAGGATAGGCCACTCCGGCCTTGAGCGCCGCCAGGGCGGTGACCATCTTGAAGGTCGAGCCAGGCGGATACTGCCCCTGAATGGTTTTGTCCTGCAACGGATGGCGGGGGTTCTGCAGCAGGTCGATCCATTCCTTGCCGGAGATGCCCCGGGCGAAGAGGGCGGGATCAAAGGCGGGGCGGCTGGCCAGAGCGAGCACCTCGCCGGTCTTGACACGAATAACCACCGCCGCGCCGGCTTCCTCGCCGAAAGCGGACTCGGTGGCCGCCTGCAATTTCCGGTCGATGGTCAAGAAAACCTTGTTCCCCGGTTGCGGTTCCTGGGTTTTCAGGATGCGCAGTTCCTGCCCCTTGACATCCACCTCCAGCAGTCGTTCCCCCTCGACGCCGCGCAGATACTTTTCCAGCAGCTTTTCCAGGCCGCGCTTGCCGACAAAATCCCCGGGCCGGTAGCCGCTGCTGAATTGCTTGTTTTGCAGCTCCTTCTGGGTGATTTCGCCGAGATAGCCGAAGAGATGAGCACCGAGTTCGCCGTGGGGATAGGAACGCAAAGGCCGCACCTCGGTCAATACCCCGGGCAGGTTGACGGAATTTTCCTGGATGACTTCGAGGCTTTCGCGGCTGACATCCTCGGCCAGGGGAAAGGGCCGATAGCGGGGAAAGCGCGAGCCGCTCTGCCAGTTTTTTTCCAGTTCTTCCGGGTCCGCCCCGAGAATTCCGGCGAGGCGCGTCAGCAGGGCGTCCTTGTCCTCCACCTCCTGGCGCAGCACGGAAATGGTAAAGGAGGGGCGGTTGTCGACCAGGATTTCACCGTGTCGGTCATAGATCGGTCCGCGCGGCGCGGCGACGGGGATATAGCGGATGCGGTTTTTTTCCGAAAGCTCGCGATAGCGGTCGGCGCCGATAATCTGGAGATACCAGAGACGCAGCACCAGCAGCAGGAAGATCAAGACCACCGCCAGGGACAGGAGCAGGAAACGTTTTTTCAGGCTGGGGTTATCTTCCCAGCCGCCGTTAAGGCTCATAGGGACAGTCCGCGGGAGAGGCTCGACAGTCCGCCGCGCCGTTCCGCGCGGCGGCGCGGCAGGCAGCACAGGAGAAGAAGAGCGAAGAGGGTGTTGAGAAGAGCTTCGGGCAGGATGATGTGCAGCAGCAGTGGCCATTGCCGTCCGGCATCGGCGAAGAGCAGCAGCAGGGCGCTAAGCACGACCCCTTTCACCATCGTCGCGAAAAAGGCGAGCAGCAGCAAGAGCAATGGGTTTTCGGTGTTGAAGCGTCCGGCCCCGGTCTTGACCAGGAGGAAAATGAGCAGGAAGGTGATGCCGAAGAGACCGAAGTCGCTGCCGGCGAAGACATCTTCCAGTGCGCCCAGGTACCAGCTGCACAGGCCGCCGCGCAACCAGTCCCGGGTCAGCCCCAGGTAGGCGACCACCAGCAGCAACAGATCCGGTTTGAGATGGTCCGGCAGCAGTCGGGGCAGGACCGCGACTTGCAGAAAAAGCAGCAGGAGGCTAAGCAGAAAAAAGCCCGCCACGCGTTTCAAGGACTTTCCTCCAGCAGCACGAGGACCTCTTCGAGCCGGGAGAAGTCGACAGAGGGCGCGACTTCGACTTGCTGGAACATGCCGTACTCTTCCCGCTCGACCCGCACCACGGTGCCGATCGGCAGGCCTTTGGGAAAGACCCCGCCGTTGCCCGAGGTGATGACCTGGTCGCCGACTTCGATGTCCTCCTCGCGCAGAGCGAACTCGAAGGAGAGGCCGGTGCCGCTCCCCCGGCAAACCCCGCGGCTGCGGTTGCGCTGGATGAGGGTCGCAATCGCCGAGGAAGCGTCGGTGATCAGCAGCACCCGGGCCTGGTTGGGGGCGGTGCGGATGATGCGTCCCGCCACCCCCTCGGCGACGACGACCGGCATGCCTTCGCGAATGCCGGCATCGCTGCCTTTGTCGATCATCACCGTGCGAAACCAGCTGGTCGCGTCCTCGGTGATGACCTGGGCGGGGAGGGCGGTGAGCGCCTGCTGGTCGCGAAAGTCGAGAAGTTTACGCAGACGGTCGTTGGTCAGGCGCAGTTCCTGGAGGGTGCCGAGCTCGCTGCGCAGTTGGCGGTTTTCTTCCCGCAGGAGCAGATTGTCGGCCTCGGTCTCGACCAGCCAGAGATACCGTTCCCAGATGCCGGCGATCTGGTCGAGGGCCGCTTTCAGGCCGGTCTGGGCTGGAGCCATAATCTGCAGAATCAGCCGTTCGAAAAGATTGGTCCGCTCCTCGGCCCGCCGCAGGTTCTGCGAATAGAGCAGGAGCGCGGCCAGAACCATGACGGTGGCCAAAAAGACGGTTCGGTATTTTCGCAGCAGATCGAACATCCGCGGAAACTTTCTCTACCATGCAAAAGAGGGCCGATGGCCCTCTTCGCGTCAGGATTGATGTAGAGCGGCTTGCTCCCGGATCAGGAGGGTACGGTCACCCGCCGGAGCAGATCGAGTTCGTCGAGGACCTTGCCGGAGCCAAGCACCACGCAGGAGAGGGGGTCTTCGGCGATGACCACCGGCAGCCCGGTTTCGTCTCGCAGCAGGGCGTCGAGGTTGCGCAGGTTGGCGCCGCCGCCGGCGAGGACAATGCCCTTGTCGACGATGTCGGCGGCCAGTTCCGGCGGCGTGCGCTCCAAGGCGATGCGCACCGCCTCAACGATGGCGTTGACCGTTTCGGAGAGGGCGTCGCGGATCTCCGTGGAGTTGATTCCCAGGGTTTTGGGGATACCGCTGACCAGGTCGCGCCCCTTCACCTCCATGGTGTGGACCTCTTCCTCGGGGTAGGCGCTGCCGATCTCGATCTTGATCTGTTCGGCGGTGCGTTCGCCGATGAGCAGGTTGTACTTGCGCTTCAGGTACTGGACAATGGCCTCGTCCATCTTGTCGCCGCCGACGCG
>DIVU01000239.1 GCA_002423365.1 Desulfuromonadaceae bacterium UBA6124
CTCCGCCCGTTCCTCGTCCAGACTTCCTTTCCGTAACGCCAGATTGACCGTTTCCCGTCCGAGAATCCGATAAACCTCCCGCAGTTCTTCCGGCAGTTCCGTCAGTGCCTCGAGGTGGGCGGCCACGGTTCCGACATCGCCGCGGGCGATGGGGCCGGTGAGCGCCCGGGGGGGATCGAGGGCGGTCAGGTTACGCACCGTCCCTTGCAGCAGGGGATTGAGCAGCCTGACGGCCTCCTCCTCGGCGAAGCCGCAGCTTGCGAGAATTTGCCCCGCTACGGCGGCGAGGGTGACCATGTAGTTGGAGGCGACGCAGGCGGCNNATGGTAAAGAGGTTTCTGCTCGCCACGGATGCGGAAGGGGATGCCGCCCATATCCCGCACCAGCTGTTCGCCGAAGGCCAGGAGGTCTTCGTCCCCTTCCACCGAAAAGGGGGTTCCGGGCAGATTGCGGACGCCGGCGACGGCATCGGCGAAGGTTTGCAGGGGATGCAGGGAAAGAGCGCGGACCTGGGGGCCTTCTCCCGCGTTGAGGATGGCGGCGGGGTGCAGGCCGCTGAAGTGGATGAGAACCGCCCCCTCGGCCAGCCGACCTTCCCGGCGCAAACTGGCGGCCGTTTCGGCGATGGCATCGTCGGGGACCGCCAGCAGCACGACGTTGCCCTGGGCGGCGCGGGCAAGGTCGGTGGTCGCCGCGTCCCGGCTGCCGACGAAACGGGCGGCGGCCAGGGCGCGAGCGGCATCGCGGCCGATGACGGCACGGATCGAATGGCCGGCCTCGGCGAGCAGGGCGGTCACCGCTTGTCCCAGGCGGCCGGGGCCGATCAGGACGATACGCTGTTTCATTGTACCGGCGTCTCCAGGCAGCCGATCTTCTCGATCTCCGCCAGCATGCGATCGCCGCTCTTCACCGCGCCGACGCCGGAGGGGGTGCCGGTGAGAATCACATCCCCTTCCTCGAGGGTGAAGATTTCCGACACCGCCTGAATGATCTCGGGGATGCGCAGCATCATCTGCGCCGTGTTGCCGTCCTGGCGCAGTTGGTCGTTGACCTTGAGGGTGATGCGCAGATTGTGCGGATCCTCGACCTCGGCGGCGGGGACGAAATCCGAAAGGGGGCAGGCGGTATCGAACCCCTTGGCGATTTCCCAGGGCAGGCCTTTCTGTTTCAGCTCGTTCTGCACGTCGCGCAGGGTCATGTCGAGGCCGACGCCGTAACCGGCGACGTGATTCAGGGCATCCTTGGCGCTGATGTTCTTTCCCCACTTGCCGATCAGCACCGCCAGTTCCACTTCGTGATGGCAGTCATGGGAGAGGGCGGGAATGACCACCGCTTCGTGCCGGCCGATGATGCTGCTGGCGGGCTTGATGAAAAGCACTGGCTTCTCGGGCACGGCGTTGCCAAGTTCCTTGATATGTTCCGAGTAGTTGCGGGCCAGACAGACGACCTTGCCGACGCGCAGGGTTTTCGAGGTTCCTTTCAGACGGACGGTATGCATGCAGGGTCCTTTCGCATGGTCATTTGGGCGGGAAGGGAAGGCGTTCAGTTTTGCGTTTTGGCCTTGGGTAGCGACCAGTTGTGGCGGATCGCCAGCAGACGCAGGAGGATGACGGTCAGGGCCGCCAGGGACGCCGTCAGGCTCGGGTGCAGAGAGGTCTTGTGCAGTAGGGTCATGAGCACCGCCCCCGCCAGACAGGCCGAGGCGTAGACCTCTTTGCGCAGAATCAGCGGAATGCGGTTGGAAAGGACGTCGCGGGTGACCCCGCCGGCGGTGGCGGTCATGATCCCCATGGTGACCGCGCCGATAAAACCCATGTTGAAATCGAGGGCTTTGCCGGTACCGATGACGACGAAGGTGCCGAGGCCGACGGCGTCGAAATAGAGCAGAGGATTTTTAAAGGCGTCGAAGCGGTGGTGCTGGAAGAAGACCAGCAGGGAGATCCCCAGGGAGATGTAAAGATAGGTTTCGTTCTTGAAGCAGAAGGGGGGGAAGTCGCCGAGGAGGATATCGCGCAGGGTGCCGCCGCCGGTGGCGGTGACGGTACCGAGCACCAGTACGCCGAGCAGGTCCATGTTGCGGCGCACCCCGGCCAGGGCGCCGGAGGCGGCAAACGCGGCGGTGCCGATGAGATCGAGGGCGTAGAGAAAGCTCATAGGGGTAACCTCCGGTGGCGGTAAAATAATATTTTACCCGGGAAAAAGCAAGGCTGGTTTCCCAGGGCCGAGCGTGCTAGTCTCTTGGCTTCGCCGGTGGGTGCCGATGCCGCGTCGCCGGACTTCATTCGCGAGGGCTTGCGTCATGTTACTGCCGGTCGGCGATACCCCCAACCCGCCGGGTATCCCCTATGCCACCTATCTGCTCATCGGCCTCAACGTCGCTGTCTTTCTGCTCATTGCCCTCCCCTTAAGCGGCACCCGTCCCGATCTCGCCGACCCCCTGCTGCACGAATACCTGCGCGTCGCTGGCGCCAAAACGCCCCAGGCGGCCCGGATCCTTTTCGAGCAGCTCAGCGCCTATGACCTCTACGTTTTCCGCCACGGCTTCCGCCCCGGCTCCCCCGATCTGAGCACGCTTTTCAGCGCCATGTTCCTGCACGGCGGCTGGATGCACCTGTTCGGCAACATGCTCTTTCTCTACATCTTCGGTGACAACATCGAGCATCGTCTCGGCCGTTTCCGTTTCCTGCTTGCCTATCTCGGCATGGGGGTGCTTTCGACCCTCTTCTTCGCTCTCTTCGTTCCTAGCTCGCAGGTCCCCCTGGTCGGCGCTTCGGGAGCGATTTCCGGGGTGCTCGGCTGCTATTACCTGTGGTTCCCCCGCAACCAGATCAAGATCTTCGTCTTCCTCTTTCCCCTTCTCGTTACCACCTTTCTCGTCCCGGCGCGGCTGGTTCTCGGCTTCTATCTGCTGGTCGACAACCTCCTGCCCTTTCTCATCGACGCCGGCGGCAACGGTGGCGTCGCCCATGGCGCTCACATCGGTGGTTTCATCGCCGGCCTCGCCATCGCCTGGGGACTCAACCGCGCGCCCGAGCGCCGTTGGCGGCGCGGTTCGGAGGTCAGGGTCGAAGCCGACGGCGATCCCGGGGAAAATCTCCGTCAGGCTTTGGTCAGCGATGATCCGGATCTGGCCGATGTCCTCTACCGGCAACTCGGCGACCGTCAGGCACGGGCGCGCCTCGCTTCGGAGACCTGGCTCGATCTCGGGGAATTCTATCTCACTCATCGCCGCTTCGACCCGGCCCTTGGCCTCTTCCGCCGCTTCATCGCCGAACGCCCGGCCGACCCCGGCCTCGACCGCGCCTACCTCGGCGCCGGCAAGGCCCTCATCCATCAGCCCCGCTGCATCACCAGCGCCTACCACTACTTTCTCGCCGCTCTCGATCTCGCCCGCACCCCCGAACGGGCCGAGGAAGCCCGCCTGCATCTGCGCGGCATCGAACGGCTGGGGGGGAAAGAGTTGGGGGCGCGGCAGGAAAAATGTTGACAGGGAAAGGGTTATGGATAAAATAAGACCGCTGTTGTCTTAATTGTCCATCCACGAAAGGAGAGCGATATGGCGATCTGGCGCTGCGAGCAATGCGGTTTTGAGAAGGAAGGCCGTTGCAAGCCGAAAAAATGCCCCAACTGCAACGCCCCGACCAACTTCGTCAAGAAGTAGGGGAGGGAAAGAAACGATGAAAACGCACCGGGCCGGGAGGATACTCCCGGCCCGGTGTGCGTTTAGAGGATGACGGCTTTCGGATCGAACTCAATCCGCCAGTCCAAGGGTACGCTCCACCTCGTCCAGGGGGATGGCTGGCCGGTTTTCCCGCAATCGCTCCTCGGCCAGATAATGGTCTTCAATGTCGGCCAGTTCCTCCGGGCGGTTCTCGATGTCGGCGGGGATTCTTACCGTGGGCATAGGTGGTTCTCCTTTTCGAAAAACATAATGCCGACCCTGGATCAAGTCAATGCTGTTCTGTGCCGATCCGTCATTGCTTTCGCGCTTTGGCATCCCCTGCTCCCAACCTCGGCAAGGTTTTTATCAGAGGCGATAAGGGCTTGATTTCTCTATTCTCTTCTTTTCTTCTCCGCTATAATCGGTTCGTTAATATGAACCGTATTTTGAACAGGAGTCGTCGACTCGAAACAGCAGCTTTCGATTGATCCAAAGGAGATTCGACATGAAGCAGTTCGTTGGGATGATATTGACAAGCCTGGTGCTGCTGGCCGGGTGCGGCACCGAGGATGGTTCGACGCCCACAACGGCCAAGCCCGACCTCGAACAATACCGCCGTGCCCCTTCGGCGCGGGTGTCGGCGCCCGTGGAAGTTTTCGCCCCCATCGCCACCAACGACCCCGAGCAGATCCACGCCATGGGCCGTCGTTATTACGAGCGGGCTTGTGCCGCCTGTCACGACCAGGGCTTGCACGGCGCCCCGCTTCTTGGCGACAAGGACGATTGGACAGGCCGGGTGAGCAAAGGTGTTTTCCAGCTGGTCAGAAATGCCATCGACGGTATCGGTGCCATGCCGCCCCGTGGTGGCGATCCGACCCTACGCAAGGAGGCTGTCGGCTTGGCGGTCGAATATATGCTGAAGCG
>DIVU01000324.1 GCA_002423365.1 Desulfuromonadaceae bacterium UBA6124
CGCCCCCGCCAGTAGCGGCAGCTTCTCGGCCCGTTCCACGTCCCAGCGTTCGACGCAGCCGTCGACCAGCCAGGCCGGGGCCGTTCAGCGCCCAGCGTCGGGCACCGGTCAGCGGTCCGCTCAGGCAACGACTCGTCAGCCTGGAACGGCCCAAAGGACCGCTCAACCGGCGACCAGTCAGGCGGGAGCCGCCCAGCGCACAGCCCAGCAAGACAGCCGCCAGCAAAGTACCTCACAACAGCAAACCCAGCGGCAGGATGCCGCGGGTGAGCAGAAACAAAGCCAGCAGGAAAGCGCTGCCGAAAGGCAGACGCAGCGGCAGGACGCCGCCGGTGAACAGCAGGGGAACCGGCAGGACTACGCTGAGGACTCCCGCGAGGACTGGCAACAACACCAGAATGAAAACCGCGAAGATTGGCAGGACTTTGCCGAAGACGAATATCACGGCGGTTGGGATAATCATTGGCATGGCGATGGCGATGTCGCCGCCGCCTTTGTCGTCGGGGCCGCCGTCGGCGCGACCGCCGGCGCAGCCGCCGCAGCGTCATCGCAGGTAACCTACATCACGACGCTTCCCTGTACCAGCACCACCGTGATCGTCAACGGCGTGTCCTATTACCACTGCGGCGGCACCTGGTACACCCGCAGTTACCAGAGCAACACCGTTGTCTATGTGGTCGGCAGCCCGCCCCCGGGTTTTTAACTGGAGGACTGGATGCCGGACTCTCCCTTGGAATACGAACTGGCCCGCTTTCTGTGTGCATGAGAAAGAAAAAGTGCAGATAGCCAAATGAGGCGCACGTCAATAACGATCCGGCTCCTGCCGGACACCCCTGGAAAGGAAAAAATCATGAAAAAGAAATGGTGCGGGATCGGGTTGCTGTTGGTCACGGTCATGCTGCTTGGCGGCTGTATGTCCGGTCGGATGGATAACGTTCAGAAAACAGGATTTCTCAGCGATTACAGTCAGCTGCGCGAAGGTGGCGAAGACCGCGCGGCACTGGTTTACATCAAGCCGGGGACCGACTTCAGACCTTACAACAAGCTGATGTTCGAGCGGGTCGTGGTCATGGTCAGCAACAGCGCCGAGTATCACGCCATCGATCCGGCCATTTACAAGGAACTGACCGATTACTACCAGAATGCCCTCTTTGCGGCGGTCAAGGACGGCTATGAAATCGTCGACCGCCCCGGACCGGGGGTGCTGAGGGTGCGGGCGGCCATTACCGATGTCAAACCGTCCAAGCCGGTGGCAAATACCTTGTCGTCGATCACGCCTCCCGGGATCGCCGCCTCCCTGGCGGTCAAGCTTGCCACCGACGACAACCTCGGCACCGGCGAAGCCGCCTCGGAATTCGAAGTGCTCGATGCCATGACCGGCGAGCGGTTGGCGGCGGCGGTCGATCGTCGGCAGGGAGGCAAGATGGTTTTCCGCGGCCAGTGGTCCGATACCAAGGAAGCTTTCGACCTCTGGGCCCAACGCTTCCGGCAACGGTTGGATGAGGCGCGTCAGTGATGATCTGTTAATCAACCGTCATGGGGCAGGAACCAAAATTCCTGCCCCATGATTCTGATTCCAAGGGCGTCAGATGGGAAAAAGCATCAGAATTTTCGGGCTGACAATGGCCTTTGTCGCCCTTGTCCTTATCGCCTGTATGGGGGCGCTGGCCATCTATTTCTCGCCATTGCCGGATTCATTGCGGATGCTGGCCGCAGGGCTCTTCGCATTGGCAGCCCTCGCCCTTATCCTCTCCGGCCTGCGGAAGAAGAAGCCCCGGGCATGGGGTGCCTTCCTGGTGCTGTTCGCGCTGGTTTTCGCTGCCTGGTGGCTGCTGATCCCCCCCTCCAACGACCGCAACTGGCAGCCGGACGTGGCGGTGCTTCCCTGGGCCGAGATCCAGGGGGACCTGGTCACGGTGCACAACATCCGCAACGTCGATTACCACAGCGAGACCGACTACAGGGTGCGCCACTATGACCGGCGCTTCGATCTGCGCGGTTTACAGAGTGTCGATCTGTTCCTGGTCTACTGGGGCTCGCCCAGCATCGCCCACACCATGCTGAGTTTCGGGTTTGAAGATGGCGGGTTCCTCTGTTTCTCCATCGAAACCCGCAAGGAGGTGGGGGAGGAATACTCGGCGGTCAAGGGGTTCTTCAAGCAGTTCGAGCTGACCTACGTGGTGGCCGACGAGCGGGACGTGGTGCGGCTGCGCAGCAACTATCGCAGCGGCGAGGAGGTCTATCTCTACCGGCTCAAGATGCCGACGGACTTCGCCCGCCAGGTGCTGCTCGATTACCTGCGCGAGGTGAACAGCCTCAGGGAGAATCCCGAGTGGTACCGGGCCATGCTCACCAACTGCACCACCAGCATCCTGCGCCACACCACGCCGTTCAACCCCGACGCGCGCTTCGACTGGCGGCTGATTGCCAACGGCTATCTCGACGAGATGCTCTACGAACGGGGCAGGCTCGACCGGAGCCTGCCCTTCGCCCAACTGAAGCGGAAAAGCCTCATCAACCGGCGGGCCAAAGCCGCCGACCAAGCCGATGACTTCTCGCGCCTGATCCGCGTGGGTTTGCCCGGAATGGAGCCCTGACCATGCCAACGAGATGTCCCCTCCCCCATGTTTCCTGGCTGCTGCTGGCCGTCATCCTGCTGGCCGGCTGCGCCACACCCATCGGCGTCCGCCAGGTTTCACCCCGCGAGGCGTACCGGGCATCCATGATCAATCCCCTCACCGAGGGACGTGCCAGCAATGCCACCGATATCGTGCTGCAACGCTTCAACCTGACGCGGGAGTTCGAACGCGACCCGGCCGGTGTGATCGTTGCGCTGCACCAGCGGGCGTTGCACGATGATCGGCGAGATCTCCTCTACGCCCTGGCGGAACTCTGCTACCTCTATGGGGAGAAACTGGACAAGAGGATGAAACCGGCCGACCGTAAGCTGGCGCCCGATTATTTCCTGAGCACAGCGACTTATGCCTACCTGTTTCTCCTCGATGTTCGGAGCGAACCCCCGCCCAATCCCTTCGATACGCGGGCTCGCACGGCCACCGATCTGTACAATTTCGCCTTGTGGCGGGGACTGGCGACCGGAGATGCCGGCACCCTCGAGCTTGCCGACGGCGTTCGCAACCTGGCGGCCGGCAGCCTTGCCATCACGCTGGATACGGGGAAATTCCCCTGGCCACTCGAGAGTCTCTCGCGCTTTGAAGCGGCCGACAGGTACGTCGTCCGCGGGGTATCGATCCGCAATCGCAGCAAGGGCGTCGGCAGCCCCCTGATCGGGGTCAAAAAAATCACAGCGGAGACCCCCTTTGTCCAGGCCGTACCGGCCACCGTATTCCTGCGCATCAACGGCAACCTGGAACAGTTGTCACGGGGAGAAGCGACCGCCTCACTGGAGCTCTACTCGGCCTACGATGAGAATCTGCTCGACGTCGAGGGGCGGCACCCACCCCTTGAAACCGACACCACGACCCCGACCGCCTATGTGCTCGAGACCTCGAAGATCTGGGATTTTGGCCTGGGTTCGTTTCTGGGCAAGGAATTCCAGTCGGTTCCCAACGGCCTTTACCTGAACCAGCCCTACCAGCCGGGGCGGATTCCGGTGGTGTTCGTGCACGGCACCTTCAGCAACCCGGCCTGGTGGCTGGAGATGATCAATACGCTGCGCGCCGACCCCATCCTGAGGCAGAAGTTCCAGTTCTGGTTCTTCATGTACAACAGCAGCGCGCCGATCGTGATGTCGGCCGCCGATCTGCGCGATGCCCTGCGGGAGAAAATCACCCAGCTCGATCCGGCCGGGGAGGATCCGGCCCTGGGGCAGATGGTGGTTGTGGGCCACAGCCAGGGGGGGCTGCTCACCAAAATGACCGCCGTTGATACCGGTGACAGCCTGGTGCGCGCCCTGACCGGAAAAGATTTTGTGAGCCTGGGCCTGCCGGACGAGAAGCAGGCCGCAGTCCGCCGTCTGCTGAAGATTGAGCCGGTCACCGCGGTCAAGCGGGTGGTCTTTATCTCCACCCCGCACCGCGGCAGCATCCTCAGCAAGCAGTACGTGCGGACCCTGATCAAAAAGCTGGTCACCCTGCCGGCAACCATTGTCCAGTTCACTTTGTCCATCCAAGACTACTTGACTGATGACGTGAAAAGAATGATCGGCGTTGGCAATGTGCTAACCAGCGTCGACGGCATGTCACCGGACAACCCGGTTTTGCAGGCCCTGGCGCAGACGCCGCTGGCCAGCGGCGTGACCGGTCATTCGATCATCGCCATCAAGGGGGATGATGAGCCCCCGGCAGGCGATGACGGCGTTGTCGCCTACACCAGCGCCCACCTGGACGGCATGCAGTCGGAATTCATCGTTCGCTCCGGGCACTCCTGTCAGGGACACCCGTTCACCATCGAGGAAGTGCGGCGCATTATGCTTGAACATCTTGGCGCGGCGAACAGTCAACCACGGGATCTGACCCTCCTCGAATCCTGGAGCGGCGACTATCCGGTCGCGGCTCTCGGCAGACTGCCGGCCGGCCAGCAGCAGAACCGGGTCGGCTACATCGGCGATGCGGCCGTTTTCGCCAGCGTCTGGCAGGCCTTCCGGCCAGAGGAAGCGGTGCCCGTCATCGACTTCAGCAAGAACCTGGTGCTCTTCAGCCGCAATGTCACTTTCTATAACCGTACCCGGATCGCCAAAGTGACCCTTGCCGGCGGGGCTGTCGAAATCCTCGCCATGGAGACCCTGTCGGCCCTGCCGGTCGAGGACAAAGCCGCGATGGCCATGGCGGTCGTGCCGCGCGCGGGGATCCAGTCGATTCGCCTCGATGAGACCGGTCTTCTGACGGTGGAGTGACCGTCAGACGATGGGATGCCTGCCAATGACCGGTTATGGAAAAAGACTGCTGCTGAGCTGGCTCTGGCTGCTGCTCGGCTGTAGCCATGTGTCGGCCGTGACGGACGGTACACAACTGCCGCCGGCCCACAGCCCGCTCCAGGCGACCTACCTGATCGACGGTCGAGCCATCGCTCTGCATAATGGCCGGGCCGTCCTTGAACAGGTCGACGGGGCCACGGCCAGAACCGAGGTCTGGGTGCTCGGCGAGCCGGTGTGGGGTGACCTCGACGATGATGGTGTCCCGGATGTCGCCGTTCTGCTGGTGGTGGACAGTGGGGGGAGTGGTACATTTTATTACATTGCCGATGCTTATAATCGCGGTGGCGCCTTCATCGGCAGCGATGCGCTTTTTCTCGGCGATCGGATCGCGCCGCAGCGATTGTCAATCCGCTACGGACTGATCGTGGTTGATTACGCCGAGCGCCTGACCCATGAAGCGATGACCACGAGGCCGTCGCAGGGGGGGGCTTCCACCTCCGGCATTAGTTGCAAAAATCACGGGTTGCCAGGAGGTCGATTACCAACTGGAGGCAAGAGTGGGGGAGTGGCTCGTTGTCCTGCTCAAGTCGAACAATTTGTCGGCCTGCTTCAATATTTTCGCTCCTGCCACGGATGTGGCTCTATTTGACGGTTCGATCTCGGGTAACCGCTTTGCGGGGAATTGCCCACCGAGGGCATTTACACGCTCCGCGTCTATTTGATGGGCGATGCCGCTCGCCGGGAAGAAACGGCCAATTATGCCCTTGAGGTGAGCCTTTCCGGTGGTTATGGGTCGGTCGCGGAGGCCTCGGAACCGTTACCCGCCTCGGGGCTGCGTTTCGACCAAACCCTTGAATTGGTGGGCATCCGTTTCCAGGTTGCAAGCGCCATTGACGGTTCACTTAACACCCTGTCCATCGTTCCTTCCGGTCTTGAAATCGACAACTCTCCCATCGTCCGGTTCATTGACGGCACCGTCACGGGGTCATAGGAGCCGAGGTTGCCGACATCAATGGGGACGACTTCCCTGGGCTCTATGTCTATGTCACTTCTGCCGGCAGCAATCCCTTTCCGGGATGCCATCCAATTATCGTGAACAAAAGGCACTGCCAAGAGTTATTCCGCCAACAGAATATAACCCCCGAGCAGGTTTATCGACAGCACCTGGATGCACCACCTGAAAACGTCAGCAGTCCATTAGAGCTGTGCCGCCTTCGGGAAGAAGATGTTGTTTTCCAGGTGCACGTGCTTGTGCAGATCCTCTTCGAATTCCTGGAGTTTTTGGTAGGTGACCATGAAGGTGTTGCAGACATCCGACGGTATCGCGTAGTCGTTCGCCAGATGACGGATTTTGTGGATCGCCTCGCCGACCTCTTCATGCTCCCGCCTCAGCTGCTCCAGGCATTTTTTTATTGTCTCACGATCTTCCGGCGCGGGCATCTGACCGGCTTTCCGGGCGGTCGCGGCCCGTTTGACGGCCGGGAAGAAGACTTCTTCCTCTTCCCGAAGATGGGCATCCATGTCGGTCGCGATCTTTTCGAAAAGGGTCGCGATCTCGATCACCTCGGGGTGGTGGGCACCGTGAACCTGGGCGATCTTGCGGGTGTAGGCGGTGATTGTCGGATCATTTTCCTTGAGCCAAACGTGGTGGGTGTTGACGATGTAGTCCGCCAGAAACGGCAACTCCCAGGCCGCATAGTTCTCGCCCCGTTTTACCGGTTCGTTTTTGACCGCCTCGATCCCACTCAATATCTGTTCGGGATCGACACCCTTTTCCCTGCACGCCTGAGCCAATGGCACTTGGCCACCGCAGCAAAAGTCGATGCCGTGCCGTTCGAAGACGGCGGCAGTCCGATAGTCCTCGGCGACGAATTCCCCGATGGTTTTATTTGCGGAATCAGGCATAGGGAAACCTCCATATTTTAATAGGTTAACGACAATCTCACGGAAACTTCCGCGATGCATTAAAACTCTAGCAGCTTTTGCGGTTTCCACAAAGGGACCCCCTATCTCCACCTCTGTTTCCCATGGAGCCGCGGACTGTATTGCCTCTTTTAAATCATTGCCCCGAATGGGCATTGCCCACACTTCCGGCCTCTGCTATTTTTTTCAGGAGGTCAAATCCATGCTGACACAAACAGATTCCCGCAGACGGATAACCCTGCCCCCCCGTCACCGGCATCAAGCCGGGGGACACGGTGGAGATCGAAGTGCTTGAAGACGGTCGCATTATGCTGATCCCGGTGCAACCCGTTCCCCGTCATCAGTTATGGGCTTGGACCGTCGAGAGCAAGGACGCCATCACCCGTTCCCTGACCGACCCCTGCCCTCGGAGACGGTCGAAACCACGGAGGAGGCCGCAACCGTCGCCAAAAGGTGGGCCGGTGAAGATTGAAATCCGCCCCGCCTTCGATGAGGCGGTCATGGCCGCCGAAGTGCCGGTGCGCAAAGCCGCCGCCAAAATGCTCGTGCTGTTGCAATCGCTCGATCTGCCCGATCTGTGCAAACACCCTGGGCTGAACTTCGAAAAACTGCATGGCATGATCGAACCGACCACTGGCCGGCAACTTTACTCCCTGCGTGTCACTGGCAGTTCCCGCGCCATCGCCTGCCTGCTCAACGGCCCAACCCTGGTGCTGGTCAGTCTGCATGTGCAGCACGACAAGGCGTACCGCAGGTGAATCGTTTTCTTATAGCGTTATGGCGGTTATCGTAATGCCCATTATGGATGATTGCTTGCATGTGTGGTCGTTGTCATTGACAAGCGACCGCATTTAATTAAAGGGGGGGACTGGTGGTGGAGCAGGCGCAATGCCAGCAGATACCCCGGTGACCCTTTGGGCATGCTTTTTGATCCGGCTTGGGAGGTTTTTTGATGAAGATCCAGAAAGTGACGGAAGAAACCCGCCCAAAGGTCTATGCGCTGTTGCGCCGGGCCTTTCCCGGCAGTGAGTACGAAGCCGAGCTGGTGCGGAAATTTCATGAGCAAGGCACCTCCATTCACGAGTGGGTGTGTCTCCACACCAACAAGGTCATCGCCTATATCGCTTTTTCCCGTGCCTTTCATGGCCGCGAGGTGTGTGGCTTGCACCTGGCGCCCATGGCCGTTTCCCCCGAATTTCAGAAACAGGGGGTGGGCTCGGAGCTTTTACGCTTCGCCCTTCGGCAGGAGGCGATCAAACGCCAAACCCTTTTCGTGCTGGGCGAGCCCGCCTATTACCGCCGTTTCGGCTTCGCGCCATGCTCGGCGCCGCTATGTCCATATGACCGGGGTAACGCCCATTTTCTGAGTATGCGCAACACCGAGGGTGAAGTTTTCACCGTCGGTTACGAGGCGGAGTTCGCCGCCATCGCCGTCGCTTCCCGCCCCCGGGGCAAGACGCGTCGGGGGCGTTGAGAAAGGACCACTTTCCTCTGCAACCCTATCTTGCTGGATGAATCTATCTGGGCCTTGGCGCGGCGTCGGCGTTGACTGGGCTGCGGAAACCTTAAGAGCCGTCCAGTCGCGAACGGTGACGGAAGGGGATGCCATGATCCGAAAGCTTTCCATTCTGCTTTTTCTTTGCCTGCTGACGGTGGGGTGCGCCCGCGATCTGACTGGTCGGGAAGTTCGCGATCTGACGCTTCTGCCGCAGAATCCCAACACTTATCTCGCTCCGGAAAGGGCGGGGCGGTTAGCCTCCACCAGCGAGCAGGAGACCCTGGCCGCTGCTTTTCTGGAGAACCATTTTGCCGCCTGGGAAAGCGTCGCCCCCCTGGAAACGACGAAAAATCCCTTCTGGGCCCTGGACTGGATCGGTAAACACCCGGCTTTTGCCGAGAACCTGCTCCCCCTCGATCCGGCGCGCCGGGAAGCTTTGATCCTGCAGGCTGCTCGCGCGGCCTACCCGAGTTGCGAACGCCGGGGGATTTCCCTGCGCCGCCTCGATGTGCGGGCGCTGCCGACGCGCTCCCCGCTCTTCAACAATCCCCGCAAGGCCGGCGAGGGCTTTCCCTTCGACAACCTGCAGCACGGCGTCATTCCGGCCGGTGTGCCGTTGCGGGTCACGCATCTGAGTGCCGACGGCGCCTGGGCCTTTATCGAAACCGCCCTCCTTTTCGGCTGGGTGCCGGTGGTTGATCTGGCCTGGGTCGATGCGGCTTTTATGGAGTCTTATACAACCGGTCGTTATTTTGCGGTGACCGGCGATGAGACGGCGGTGGCCGACAGTGCGGGCATTTATCGCTTTACCGTCGGCATCGGCGCGCTCTTTCCGCTCATCGACAGCGGTGTCGACGGCTATCGGGTGTTGATTCCGGTGGCCGACCGGGAGCGCCGGGCGCATGTGGTGGAAGGATCGATAGCCGCGGATCGGGGCGGGATTTTCCCTCTTGCGTTCACTGCCGCCCAAGTCGCCGAATTGGCCGAAAAGATGATGGGGCAGCCCTACGGCTGGGGGGATGGCTATGCGGGACGGGATTGTTCGGGGACGCTGCGCGATCTCTTTGCTCCGTTCGGCCTGTGGCTGCCGCGCAATTCGTCGCGTCAGGCCGCGGTCGGCCGGGTTGTTCCCTTGGCGGAGTTACCACCCCGAGAGCGCGAGGCGCGACTGCTCGCCGAGGGGGTGCCTTTTGCCACCCTGGTCCATCTGCACGGACATATCCTTCTATATCTCGGTGAACGGCAGGGGCGGGCGGCGATGCTGCACACCCTCTGGGGCATCCGCACCAAGGATCTGAGGGGACGTGAGGGGCGCTGGCTCGTCGGCAAGACCGTCATCACCACCCTGGAACCGGGACTGGAAGCGGAAGGATTCTCCCTCGACATCGGCAGCCTGCGGGAACGGGTGGACAGTATGAACTTTCCGCTGGAGCCGGCCGGGCGATAAAGGGAGCCCCTCCGCGATG
>DIVU01000264.1 GCA_002423365.1 Desulfuromonadaceae bacterium UBA6124
CGGGCATGGCGGTCTTGGCGGCTTGGCGCGCGGGTGCTATCCTGCCCGTCATCTGCTTTTTCCCCGAACCCAGGAATCCCGCCATGAAAAACCTCGCCCATTTCTTCTTCGAAGTCGGCATGCTCAAGCGCACCCCTCGCACCGGCTTCCAGTTTCTCGGCAGCGGCGCCGAATCGGTGGCCGAACATTCCTTTCGCGCCACGGTCATCGGCTATACCCTAGCCATGCTCGACGGCCAGGCCGATGTCGGCCGGGTGGTGCAGCTCTGCCTCTTCCACGACATCCCCGAGGCCCGCACCGGCGATCTCAACTACGTCAACAAGAAGTACGTGAAGACCGACGAAATCCGGGCGGTGGACGATCTTGCCAAGACCCTCCCCTTCGGCGACGCCTACCGGGAAACGATGGAAGAGTTCGAGGCCCGCGAAAGTCGCGAGTCGCTCCTCGCCCACGATGCCGATCAGCTGGAAATGATTCTGGCCCTCAAGGAATACAAGGATCTCGGCAACCGTTACGCCGATGAATGGTATCCCTTTGCCGTGCGCCGGCTGAAGACCGAACTGGCGCGGGAGCTGGCCGAAACCATCTGGAACACCGACTCGACCCGCTGGTGGTTCGACGGGGACGAACACTGGTGGGTGAACGGCAAGCGCGAAAAATAAGCCCGCGGCTTTCCCGCCATTGCCCGGTATACGCCGTTGACAGGGGGGGGAGGAAGGTCTAAAATCCCCCTTTCTCTTGCTTCATCAGGGGGTTCGGCCCTCTCATCCCTGTTCGCGAAGGAGTCCCCATGAAGGTTCTCATCACCGATGAAATTTCTCCGGAGGGCTTGCAACCCCTCCTTGAAGATCCCCGGGTCCAGCTCGACGTGCGCCTCAATCTCCCGGTGGCCGAGTTGCACCAGATCATCGGCGGCTACGACGCCCTGATCACCCGCAGCGGCACCCGCGTCGACGCCGCCTTGCTCGAACATTCCGGCAATCTGCGCATCGTCGCCCGCGCCGGGGTCGGCATCGACAACGTCGATGTGCCCGCCGCCAGCAAGAAGGGGATCATCGTCGTCAACGCCCCCTTCGGCAACGTCAACTCGGCGGCCGAGCACACCATGGCCATTCTTCTCTCCCTCTGCCGCAACGTCACCGTCGCCAACACCTCGCTGAAGAGCGGCGAGTGGAAGCGCGCCCCCTTCACCGGCTACGAACTCAAGGGCAAGACCGTCGGCGTTATCGGCCTGGGCAAGGTCGGCGGCCGCGTCGCTCTGCGCTGCCGGGCCTTCGAAGCGAACGTGCTGGCCTGCGACCCCTATATTTCCGAGAAGCGCGCCGAGGACCACGGCGTCAAACTCGTCTCCCTGGACGACATCGTCCGCTATGCCGACATCATCACCGTGCACACCCCGCTGAACGAAGAAACGACCGGCATGATCCGCAGCGAACATTTCGCCGCCATGAAGGACGGCGTCATCGTCGTCAATTGCGCCCGGGGCGGCATCATCGAGGAAGCGGCGATCCTCGAAGCCCTGGAGAGCGGCAAGGCAGTCGGGGCCGCCTTCGACGTCTGGAGCGAGGAACCCCCCGCTACCGAGGTGCTGCGCAAACTCATCGCCCATCCGCGCATGGTCGTCACCCCCCACCTTGGCGCCAACACCTTCGAGGCACAGAAGAACGTGGCGGTCGATGTCAGCCGTGAGATCATCAACTACCTCGACGGCCGTCCCATCGAGAACGCGGTCAACATCCCACGTTTCGATCCCGACCTGATGGAGCACATGAAGCCCTTCATGGGGCTGGTGAGCAAGATCGGCGAGTTCGTCGCCCAGCTCGCGCCGCCCAATCCCAAAAAGGTGGTTTTCACCTACAACGGCAAGATCGCCCGTTTCGACTGCGCCCCTCTCACCGTCTGCGGCCTGGCCTCCCTGCTCAACCGTCAGACCGATCAGGAGGTGAACATGGTCAACGCCCGACTGGTGGCGGAAACCATGGGCATCGCCGTCGAGGAGGTGCGCAACACCGAATCCGAATCCTTTTCCAGCATGGTGACGATCTGCATCGAAACCCCCGAGGGCAACCGCTCCATCGCCGGCACCCTCTTCGAAGGGATCCCCAAGGTCGTCAAGATGCGCGACTTCCAGACCGACTTCACCCCCGAGCCGCACATGCTGGTCATCAGCTACGACGACAAGCCGGGTCTGATCGGCAAGATCGGCACTATCCTCGGCGAGGCCAACGTCAATATCGGCAACATGAGCCTGGGGCGCCGCTCCAAGGCCGGCGAGGCGATGGTCGTCCTCTCCATCGACAGCCCGGCCGACGAGGCGATCCTGGAAAAGGTCGCCAAGGCCGTCGACGCGCGCTTCCTCAAAGCCGTGCACATGCGCGAATAAAGAAACCTTCCCGTATTTGGAATTTTCCGGCGGACAGGTTCCCCCGGGTAAAAAAAGAGGCGGTCCCCAGAGGCCGCCTCTTTTTTTACCCAGGGGCGAACCAGCCGCCACTCACTTCCAAATGCCATTCTAAAAATTCATCGAAAAGAAAAAAAAGCTCGAAAGTTTTATTTATAATAATTTTCATGGGCCGGCGCGACACTTCGGGTTCGCCTCCGGCCCCTGCGGGAGGCTGACAAAGCCCCCCGCTCCACCGTGGAATCCATCGAAATTATTCCGGTTTCCGCCTTCACGGCGAGAGTTCCCGGTGACCGACCGCAGCCCCCGGGATTTTTTTCGAAGCCCCGCGCCAAGCAACCCCGGAAGGCGGTAAAATCCCCAAACGGATTTTACCCTGAATAAAAAATCACTTGACAATTCGCCGGTTTTTCTGCTTTATATGGCACTTTCCAGAAACAATGTTTTACGAATAACAAAATTTTGCTTCCTCGTCGCCCCGCCTGCGCGGGACCATTTTCAACCTCACAAGGATGGCCGCAATGTCGCAGAAAATCATCAAGCCTTCGTTGAAGAATCCCCTCGATCCGCCCGAGAAGGTCGAATTCACCATCCCCGGCGAAATCTCCCGCGCCACCGGCGGTTATGAAGAGGCAATGCAGGAAGGGCACGACCTGATTCAGCGCCCGATCAAGTCGGTCAGCATCGGCCAGATCGAAAAACAGCACTTCAAGAAGCGCATGACCGTCTGGGAGCGGATCAAGGTGCTGACCGAGAGCGAGCCGAACATCCTCTTCCAAAACTGGGGCAAGAATCTCGACGGCGCCTCGCTGGTCACCGGCATCCTTAATATCGGCGGCCGCGACGTGGCGGTCTACGGCCACGACTTCACCGTGCGCGCCGGTTCCATCGACGCCACCAACGGCCGCAAGCTCGCCCGGCTCTTCACCATGGCCGGCGAGAAGGGCATCCCCCTGATCGGCATGAACGACTCGGCCGGCGCCTTCGTTCCCGCCGGGGTCGGCGGTCTCGACGGTTACGCCGAGGCCTTCACTGCCCTGCGCAAGATCAGCGGCGTGGTGCCGACCATCATGTGCATGTTCGGCTTCAACGCCGGCGGCGGCTCCTACCTTCCCCGCCAGGGGAGCTTCGTCATCCAACCGGAGGACACCTTCTTCGGCCTGACCGGCCCCGGCGTCGTCAAGTCGGTCCTCGGCGAGGACATCACTCCCGAGGAACTGGGCGGCCCCAAGGTCCACGGCAACTCGGGCGTGGCCGACCTGACCGTGGCCGACGAAACCTCCGCCCTGCGCGCCGCCGTTCGCCTGCTCAGCTATATCCCCGACAACAACGGCGTCATGGCCCCCTTCCAGCCGACCAGCGACCCGCTTGAGCGCAAGACCTGGGAAATCAATACCCTGCTGAAGAAGGCCTTCAACTCGCCGACGGGTTTCAACACCCCCTTCGACGTCTCGATCATCATCCAGCAGATCGTCGACCACGGCGACTACTTCGAGCTGCAACCGAAACGGGCCCGCGAGGCGATCACCGTCTTCGGCCGCCTCGGCGGCCACGTGGTCGGTTTCGTCGCCAACAACTCGGCGGTTTCCTCGGGCCAGATCGACTGCGATTCGGCGGTGAAAATCGCCCGCTTCGTGCGCTTCTGCAACATCTACAACATCCCCATCATCTTCATGGAGGACACCACCGGCTTCCTCCCCGGCCGTGAGCAGGAAGCCCGGGGCATCGTCCAGGCCGGCCGCTCCATGCTCGACTCGATCATCGACGTGCGTACCCCGCGCATCCTGCTGATCCTGCGCAACGCCTTCGGCGGCGCCTACGCCTCGTACAACAACTATCCGACCGGCGCCGATCTGGTTCTGGCCCTGCCCACCACCCGCCTGGCGGTCATGGGTCCGGCCGGCAAGGAATTCGTCTACAAGAATGAACTGCGCAAGATCCGCTCCGGCGCCGCCGAACTGGCCAAGAAGGGGGCCGCCGAGCGCGTCGCCGCCGGCATGGATGCCGGCGAGGCCAAGCGGGACGCCGAGCGCGAAGCCGCCGAATGGCTCAAGGCCCAGGAAGGCGAGCTGAACCTGCGCTACGAAAAGGAATTGATGAACCCCAAAGAGGGTCTTGCCCTCGGCTCCATCTCCTCCATCGTCATGCCGACCGACCTGCGCAAGGTCCTTGGCGAGAACCTCAACTTCCTGCTCCGCCACTACAAGCCTGCCCCCTGGCAGGACGTGCAGCGCGAATTCCATTAAGAGCGGAGCGATCTCATGTTGATGAAAGCGAACCCAGGTTTCGAGTCGGAGAAGACCCCCATGGCACAGAGCAACGATTACTATAAAAACAACCCTCTCATTCACCGCGACCGACGCCTCGGGCGCTCGGACTCCGAGTGGGTACGATCTTTTTCCTGCGAGGCGCTGAGGCCCCTCATCGTTTGTCGCGGCCCGATCCGCCTGGAGGCGATGATGGTCTACGAGGAGATGGGGATCGCCCATTACGGCATCCTCCTCTCGGAAAAGGACTCCATCGTCTACCCCAACGCCCTCTCCCCCGAGCTGCGCATGCTCACCGACCCGACCCGGATCCATCGGGTGCCCGACTATTCGGGGGCGAGCAAGGAAGAGCGGGTCGAGCGCATCGGCCAGATCATTCAGATCGCCAAGGATAACGGCTACGATTCGATCTTCGCCGGCTATGGCTTCATGGCCGAGGATGACGAGTTCGTCGCCGCCATCGAGGATGCGGGCCTGCGCTTCATCGGCCCCTGCTCCGCCACCCAGCGCGGCGCCGGCAAGAAGGATGAGGCCAAGCGCACGGCGCTGAATGTCGGCGTCTCCGTCACCCCGGGCATCGACAACGTCAGCGCCCGCACCCTGGTGGCCAAGCATCCGAGCCGCGAGGCGCTGCGGGCCCTGGTCAAGGCCGAAAACCTGAAATGCGACGCCCAGGTACTCGACGATGCAAGCCTGTCCCTCGAAGCCCTCGCCGGCCACATTCTCATGGCCTCCTACGACAAGGGCATCGACCTTTTCACCATCGACGAGCTCGGCGCCCAGGTCGAGGCGGCTTGCGCCGAGATGTTCCGCAACTACCCCGGCAGCCGCATCCGCCTGAAGGCCATCGGCGGCGGCGGCGGCAAGGGGCAGCGGATTCTCGGCGCCACCATGCTGGCCAAAAAGAAGCCGAGCGAGGCTGAAATCAAGAAGGCCGCCGCCGAAGCCCCTTCCCTGGTGCGGGAAGTGCTGAACGAAGTCAAGGCGGCCGGAGTCGGCGACAACAAGAACCTGCTCATCGAGCTCAACATCGAGCAGACCCGCCACAACGAAATCCAGCTCCTCGGCAACGGCGAGTGGTGCATCGCCCTCGGCGGCCGCGACTGTTCGCTGCAGATGCACGAGCAGAAGCTGCTGGAAGTCTCCGTGACCCAGGAAGGCCTGGCCTTGGAAATCGCCAAGGCCAAAAAGGCCGGGCTCAAGGTCCAGGCCGAGGCCCTGGAAACGGATCTGCGCATCCTCAAGCGCATGGAAGAGGAATCGGAGCGCTTCGGCCAGGCCGTCGGCCTCGACTCCGCCTCGACCTTCGAATGCATCGTCGACCGCGACCGCTACTATTTCATGGAGGTCAACACCCGCATCCAGGTGGAGCATCGCGTCACCGAGCTGGTCTACAACCTCAGGTTCACCAATCCGAAGAACAAGAAGGACTTCTTCATCGTCGAATCGCTGGTCGAGGCCATGGCTCTGCTTGCCTTGCACAAGGAGCGCCTGCCCCGACCTGAGCGCCAACCCCGCTTCGGCGCTGGCGTCGAGGCCCGCCTCAATGCCACCGACGTCTCCCTCTCCCCCAGCGCCGGCGGCGTCATCCGCTACTGGTCCGAACCGATCGAAGGGGAGATCCGCGATGACCAGGGGATCTGTCTGGTCAATCCCGACACCGGCCATTTCATGCGCTACACCGTGGCCGGCGCCTACGACTCCAACATCGCCCTGCTGTTGACCAAGGGGGAAGACCGCCTCGACAGCTACCAGCACCTGGCCAAGGTGCTGCGCTCCACCACCCTCACCGGCACCGACCTGGCGACCAACCTGACCTTCCATTACGGCCTGGTCAACTGGTTCCTTAGCCGGAACGTCATGGCCAAGCCGACCACGCGCTTCGTCGTCCCCTACCTGACCATGGTCGGCAAGCTCAAGCAGGAAGCCAACAAGCTCGACGTGGTCTACGCCTTTCTGGCCGTGAAGAAACACTTCGCCAAGCACTACGGCACCGATCCCGAGGTGGCCAAGGCCATCTCCGAGACCCTCGACCGCAAGGGCACCCTGCTGACCCGGCCGATGGAAATCTTGCTGGGCGACCCCCATCTTCTTTCCGGCTGGCTCAGCATCAACCGCTCGAACCTCGAAATCAAAAATGGCAAGCTGACCTGGCTGCGCAACCCCCTGGTCATCCTTCAGGAAACCTACGAGTATCTGCACATGAACTGGCGGGAAGGGGCGCCGGCGGCGGAGATCATCTGGTCCCACGACCACGAACTGCTGCAGCGGGCGCTGCGTTTCTATGACGATCTGCGCAAAGTCTTCGGACTGAAGATGGAGGAGTTCGTCAAGCTCAACACCCTGCTCGGCAAAGAGGAACCGCAGGGGGGCTACGATCAGGCCACCTGGGAAGAGATCCAGGCTGCCCATCTCGGTTTCGAGATCGGTAACGAACTTCTCGGCCTGCTTTTTTTGATCGCCGACAAAACCAGCTTCTTCGACTTCAAGGTCGAGGAAAACCTGGAAGTCACCATTCCCGACTACCTCACCGACCTCGACTTGCAGTCGACTATGAAAAAGGTGCTGGTCCCGCCGCCCTCCACCAAGGCCGATGAAATCGTCACCCCCGGCGGCGGCATGTACTACGCCCAGGAAGCCCCGGGCATGCCGCCTTTCGTCAAGGAAGGGGAGCATTTCGAAAAGGGGCAGCCGCTCTTCATCCTCGAAGTCATGAAGATGTTCAACAAAGTGCCGGCCCCCTTCTCCGGCACCGTCGACAAGGTGCTGATCGAAAACGCCGACGGCTGCATCGTGCAGAAGGGACAGCCGATCTTCAAGGTCACGCCAGACGAGAAATTCGTCGAGGTCGATTCCAAGGAAATCGAAAAGCTCAAGCGGGACACGACCAACGACTACCTCAAGGCGATTCTCTAAGCATTGAAACAAAAAACGGGCCCCGGATCGCTCCGGGGCCCGCACTATCACAGCCGGTCCGCCCCTCGGGGCGCGACCGGTTTTTTCGTTTTCAGATTCGCCTGGGCAGCCCCCCCGCATCCCAGGCTGATCAAAAATGCCCAGATGCAAGGCGCCTGAAATTCGAGGAGTGAAGCGTACCTGAAAGGTACGTTGCAGCGACGAGGATGAAGGCAACGCCGCAGATGGGCGTTTTTCATCAGCCTGTCAGGTAGCGAGGATGTAATCGTCCCCGTCCACGCACTCGGAAGACCCTTCGAGGAAGGAGTCCTTGTGGACATCCTTGATGACCTGGACGACGCCATGATTCACGGCCCAGACCGTGCCGCAGACCCTGCACTCGAGAATGTCTTCATAAAAGCCCTCGGAGTGCAGGTCCACCGCTTTGAAGGATTGGTGTTTGCAGATCGGACACTTCATGGCTTTCTCCTTTCGTCGGGGTCTTGGGCCGGAAATCGTTAATCCCTTTTTTATAGAGTATAGGGAAAGGGCTTTCCGGCGCAATAGGCCAACGAAAGAAAAAACAGCTATAACGGGATGTTATGTAGCGAAACCGGGTTTTTTCGGAAATTTCAAGGGAAAGACGGACAAGGCGCGGAACCCGACGCATTTCTGGTCTGGGTGGAAAATCAGGGGATTAGCGATGCGCGGCGGGGCGTGCGAAGGGCTTCGGCCAGGGCGGAAAGACGGGGGAGAGCGATCGCGGGAAAAAAGTCCGGTCAGGCGCTAAGAGCGGGGAATCAAACCCTGTCAGGGTTAAATTTTCCCCGATCGTGGGTGTTCCTCGCCTCAATAACCGAACAGGGGCAGCTCGCAGGGGGGGATGAGGCCTCGCTCCTGCGCCCGCGCCAGCAGGGTCGTCACCGCCGCCAGTCCTTCCTCTCCCAGATCGAGGGAGAAGGGGTTGACGTAGAGGCCGATATGGCTGTCGATGACCGAATCCGCCAGTTCCTGGGCGTGGGCCTTGATGTAGGGACGGGAGAGTTCGGGATGGGCGAAGGCGAATTCGACGGAGCGCCGCAGCGCCTCATCGACTTCGCGAATCAGCGCCGCGCCGAGGGAACGCTTGATCAGGATGCCGCCGAGGGGAATCGGCCGGCCGGTCGTCTCTTCCCACCACTGGCCGAGATCGAGAATTTTATGCAGACCCAGGCCCTGGTAGGTGAAACGCGATTCGTGGATGATGACCCCGGCCGCCACCTCGCCCTGCGTCACGGCCTCCATGATCCGGTCGAAGGGCATGATCAGCACCCGGTCGAAACCTTCGCCGTAAAGCTGCAAGAGGAGGTTGGCGGTCGTCAGCCGGCCGGGGATGGCGATGGACCGGCCGCGCAGAGACTCCATATCCCCCGTTTCGCGGGCCACCACCAGTGGGCCGCAGCCGCGCCCGAGGGCACCGCCGCTGCGCAGCAACGCGTAGTCCCGTCGCAGATGACCGAGGGCGTGATAGGAAATCTTGGTCATGTCGAGGGTTCCCGCCAGGGCCAGGGCATTGAGTGTTTCCACATCCTCCAGCCGCTCCTGGAAATCGAGTTCCCCCAGGGGAATGCGCCGGTGCACCAAGGCATCGAAAATGAAGGTGTCGTTGGGACAGGGGGAATAGCCGAGGGTCAGGGTCCGGTTCATGCGCTTTCCTTGCTGTCGTGCCAGCGATTGAGCAGCTCCTGCACCGCCCTTTGCGCGGTCTCGGCGCCGGCCTTGAGATCCCAGCGCGCCGGGTCGCGGTCTTCCACCAGGTTGGAAATGCCGCGAATTTCTAGAAAGGGGATGTCGTGCAGGGCACAGATCTGGGCGACGGCGGCGCCTTCCATGTTTTCGCAGAGGCCGC
>DIVU01000157.1:0-1697 GCA_002423365.1 Desulfuromonadaceae bacterium UBA6124
CCAGGGTTCTCGTTATTTCGAAGGGATCTGATTTTCATGAAACTGCGGACCATCGCCTTCAACAACCTGCGCCGCCGTAAGGCACGTCTGGCTTTTTTGCTGGCTGGGCTGCTCATCGGCATTGCTACGGTGGTGACCATGATTTCCCTGTCGGCGGCGATGACCGCCGAAGTCCAGCATCAGATGGAGAACTTCGGCGCGAATATTCTCATCACTCCGAAAACGGACGAACTCTCCCTCTCCTACGGCGGCATCACCCTTGGCGGGGTGAGCGTCGATCCCCGGGAGATCCTCGAGGCCGATCTCGCCCGTATCGAGACCATCCCCAACCGGCGCAACATCGCCGCCGTCGCCCCTAAGGTGCTCGGCGCCGTCGAGGTCAAGGGGGAGCGGGTGCTGCTCATGGGGGTGGCGGCGGACCGGGAGTTTCACCTCAAGCGCTGGTGGAGCATCGAAGGGCGGCCGCTGGTGGAGCGGAACGAACTGGTCGCCGGCCATTCGGTGGCCCGGCGGCTGGGATTGAAACCGGGGGATTCGGTCGAGATTGAGGATTTCCCCTTCATGGTAACCGGCATTCTGCGGGAGACCGGGTCCCAGGACGACGATCTGCTCATCGCCAGCCTGCCGACGGCGCAGATTCTGCTCGACAAGCCGGGGCTGATTTCGCTGGTGGAAGTGGCCGCCCTCTGTGGTGACTGTCCGGTAGAGGAGATGGTCGAACAGATCGCCGCCGTCTTACCCGAGGCCAAGGTCGGGGCTATCCAGCAGGTGGTGAAGAGCCGTCTGCACGCCATCGAACAGTTTCAGGTCTTCGCCTTCGGCGTGGCGGTGGTGGTGATCCTCATCGGTGCTCTGGTGGTTTTCGTCACCATGATGGGCTCGGTCAATGAGCGCACCCGCGAAATCGGCATCTTTCGCGCCCTCGGTTTCCGTCGCGCCCATGTGGCGCAGCTGATTCTTATCGAAGCGGCGACGGTCAGCTTGCTGGCCGGGGTTCTCGGTTATCTTGCCGGGATGCTGGCTACGGGCATGCTGCTGCCGGTGTTGGCGGAAGCCCACGCGCAACTGGTCTGGGATGGGACGCTGGCGGCCGGTTCCCTGCTGTTGGCCGTGCTGGTCGGCACCCTGGCGTCCATTTATCCGGCCCTCCACGCCAGCCGCCTCGATCCGACGACGGCGTTGCGAACTTTGTAAATTTCTTCTCTCTTTTTTCTGGATGCAGTCATGGCCTTTATCGAAATCAATGGATTGAGCAAACATTATCCCAGCCGGGCCGGCGTGGTCGCGGCCCTTGACGGCATCGACCTGAGTATCGACGAAGGAGCCTTTCTCGGGGTCATGGGGCCGTCCGGTTCGGGCAAGAGCACCTTTCTTTCGCTGATCGGGGGGCTCTGCCACCCCACGGCCGGAACCATCCGGGTCGACGGCATCGACATCTTTCGTCTGCCGGCCGAACAGCTCGCCGACTTCCGCCGCGAATATCTCGGCTTCGTCTTTCAATCCTTCAACCTGGTGCCTTACCTGACCGCCCTGGAAAATGTCATGCTGCCGCTGGCGGTGAAGAAGCTGGCGAACGGCGAGAAGCGGGAGCGGGCCTATCAGGTACTGGAACGGGTCGGGCTGAAAGCGCGCGCCGGCCATCTCCCCGGGGAGCTTTCCGGGGGCGAGCAGGAGCGGGTGGCCATCGCCCGCGCCCT
>DIVU01000157.1:1708-4990 GCA_002423365.1 Desulfuromonadaceae bacterium UBA6124
CCAGACCATCGTCATGGTCACCCACAACCCGGAAACGCGCGGGAACTTTCACCGCACCCTGCTGTTGCGCGACGGCCGGGTGGCCGGGGAAAGCCTGGCGACCGTCGCCGCCTAGGATGGTCCTATGCTCCTGCTGCTGCTCATACTCCTCGGCCTGCTGGTCTATACTCTGCTGTCCGAGTTGGAGAAAAGCCGCGAGCCGCTGCCGCCGCCGGCGGAATCCTGCCCCGGCTGCGCCCGGCCGGTGGCAGGGGACTGGCTGATCTGTCCCCATTGCCGGACCCTGTTGCGCGAAATCTGTTCGGGGTGCGGTCGGCGGCACGCGCTCGGCCATCGTTTCTGTCCTTTTTGCGGACGGCCCGGAGAGCGCCGGTGAAACGCTTCCTCATCCCCCTGACCCTGGCCGCAGCGGCCCTGACGGTATTTGCCTACAACTATCAGGGCTATTGCCGGGGGCACTGCACTCTGCGCGGATTTGGCCTGTTCGGTCCCTTCGAACAGAGCATGCTCCTTCTTTTCCCCCTCTTGTTGCTCCTCATCGGCATCCTCAAATTGCGCCACTGCTGGCGGCGCGCCGCCTCTCGCTGCTCTTGTGGCGCGGTGCTTGCCGAAGACTGGAGCTACTGTCCTGCCTGCGGCGCTTCCCGCCGCCGCTGATCCTCCCCAAGTCTCTTTGGTCGCATCCCTTGAAATAGCCCCCCGGCTGTGGTAACACATCTTAAGATTTCTAATCCGAAGATGTGTTTTTGCCGCGCCCGGGGGTGGTCATGTCCAAGTATTTTATTCTTATGCTGGTTTTGTCCGCGATGCTGGCCGGTTGCGCCGTCAATCCGGTTACCGGTAAAAACGAGTTGCGACTGGTGCCCGAGTCGACCGAGCTCAACCTCGGCGCCGAGCAGTACGCCCCGAGCCGCCAGATGCAGGGGGGGGATTACTCCGTCGATGCCGAGTTGACCGCCTATGTCGCCGGCGTCGGCAAACGCCTGGCGGCGGTGAGCGACCGGGGCCTGCCCTACGAGTTCAAGGTCATCAACGATTCGACCCCCAATGCCTGGGCGCTGCCGGGAGGGAAGATCGCCATCAACCGCGGCCTGCTGGTCGAACTCAAGAGCGAGGCGGAACTGGCGGCGGTGCTTGGCCATGAAATCGTCCACGCGGCGGCCCGGCACGGCGCCAAGGGGATGGAGCGCGGCATGCTGATGCAGGGGGTGGTCCTCGCCACCCAGATCGCCTCGGCCAACAGCGAGTTCGCCAATCTGGCGGTGGGCGGGGCGGCGGCGGCGAGCCAGATGATCGGCCAGAAATATGGTCGCGATGCCGAACGGGAGGCCGACTAC
Source organism: Desulfuromonadaceae bacterium UBA6124 (assembly GCA_002423365.1). Classification (GTDB taxonomy): domain Bacteria; phylum Desulfobacterota; class Desulfuromonadia; order Desulfuromonadales; family Trichloromonadaceae; genus Trichloromonas. Next base: position 3,046 of record DIVU01000157.1, read on the forward strand.
TACGGCATGAAATATATGTACAAGGCCGGTTACGATACCCAGGCCGCGGTCAGCTTGCAGGAAACCTTCGTGCGGCTGTCCGAGGGGCGCAATCAGGATTGGCTCTCCGGCCTTTTCTCCAGCCATCCACCGTCGATGGAACGGGTGCTGGCCAACCGTGAATCCCTCAAGGAGTTTCCCCCCGGCGGTGATCGGGGGGATGAGCGCTACCGGCAGAAGATCGCCGGTCTGCTCAAGAGTCGCGAAGCCTACGCCGCCCATGACCAGGGGCGGGAAGCGCTGCAAAAAAAGCAGCCGGCCCAGGCGCTGGCCTTGGCCGAGAAGGCCTTACAGATCGAACCCCGGGAAGGGTTGTTTCATGCCTTGCGCGGTGATGCCCAGTTTTCCCAAGGGCAGTATCGGGATGCCGAGGCCAGTTACAATAACGCCCTGGCGCGCAACGGCGACTATTTTCATTTTTATGCCAAACGCGGCCTGGCGCGGGAGAAGCTGGGACAGGCGGAGGCCGCCCGGGCCGATCTGGAAAAGAGCGTGAAGCTGCTGCCGACGGCAACGGCCCTCAATTCCCTGGGAGAACTGACCCTGGCCCAAGGGGACCGGAACAAGGCAAAGCAGTATTTCGCCGCCGCCGCCGGTTCCAACTCTCCCGACGGAAAGGCCGCCGCCGGTTCCCTGGCCCGCCTCGATCTGGCGGACAATCCGCAAAAATATCTGAAGCTGCGGTTGGGGCGGGATGCCGCCGGTTATCTGATCGCCGAGATTTCCAATCCCACCCAGATGCCGGTGACCGCCATCCGTTACCAGGTGCAGTACGTTGATAACGGAGGAAAGCGGCGACAGGCCACTTTCGATCTTTCCGGCACCCTGGCTCCCGGGCGGGGGGCGCGGGTGAAGACGGGGATCGGCCCCTTGAGCGAGCGGGCCGTTCAGCAGGGTGTGCGCGGGGCCGTTGTCCGGGCGAAAATCATAGAATGAACAGGATGTTAGAATTTAATTCTCAAGTGAGGTGACAATGCTTCTCGAGCTCTTGCAGCAACGCCGCAGTATCCGCAAATTTCAGCCGACACCGGTGCCGCCGGAAAAGACCGCGCAACTGGTGGAGGCGATGCTCCGTTCTCCCTCCTCCCGGGGATTTGATCCCTGGCACTTCGTCGTCGTCGATGATCCGGCGCTACTCAAGGAACTGGGCGCGGCCAAGGAACACGGCTCCGCTTTTCTCGCCGAGGCGCCCCTGGTCATCATCGTCTGCGCCGATCCCTCCCTTTCCGATGTCTGGGTCGAGGACTGCTCCATCGCCTCGGTCATCCTCCATCTGACCGCCGCCTCCCTGGGGCTGGGAAGCTGTTGGGTGCAGATCCGTCAGCGCCGTCATGATGCCGCACTCAGCGCCAACGATTATCTGGTGCGGCTTCTCGGCTTGCCCGCAACCTTTCAGGTCGAGGCGATGGTCGGTATCGGCTATCCGGCCGAGGAGAAGGCTCCCCATCCTCGCCAGGACCTCCATTTCGACCGCGTGGCCTTGAATCATTACGGCCGACCCTGGAGCGAAAAAGAATAGATTTCGCTGTTTTTTCCCATCCGTTGCGCTCTTTGTTTGAAATCGCTAACCAGGAACGGTATGCTGTTCCGGCCGTTTTGCCGGCATATCATTCTTTTCTGGGAGGGCAACATGACGGATCAGCACGAAATCATCAGATTTATCGACGACTATCTGCGCAAGCACGACCTAGAAGGACTGGCGGTCGCCGATGCCGCCCGGCTTCTGAACGAGGCCGGGCTCTTGCCGGATGACGGGCAGAATCCCGGCGAACCGCTGCGCAAGCTGCTGCGCGACGGGGAGATTCCCCATGCCCGCAAGGAGCAGGGGCGCTGGTTCATTCCCGCTTCCGACGCGGCCGCAAGTGGTGAAACGGTTTCCATCACATCGGTTTCAGGCCCGACCGTA
>DIVU01000056.1 GCA_002423365.1 Desulfuromonadaceae bacterium UBA6124
GACTGGAATTTCCCGTGGTCTTCATGGTCGGGATGGAAGAGGAATACCTGCCGCACAAGAAGTCGATCGAGGAGACCTTCGATATCGAGGAGGAGCGGCGCCTCTGCTACGTCGGCATCACCCGCGCCCGCAATCATCTGCTGCTGCTGAACGCCGCCGCCCGCAAGAAATACGGCAAGCCCCAACCCCGGGTGCCGAGCCGCTTTCTCGAAGAGATCCCCGCCGAACTCCTTGACCGCAAGACCGGCGACACCTCGCCCCCGACCGGCGAAGCCGAACAAGAAAAAATGGCGACGAATTTTTTCGCCAACATGAAGGCGATGCTGGAGGAATAAAAAAGGGGCGGTTCGCGAACCGCCCTTTTTCGTTTCCCTTAAAAAATCCCCCACTTCTTCTTTTTCGGCGGTTCCGGCTCTTGCAGCGGGCCGACGACCGGAAAACGTTCCACCACCGCCCGCACATGGGGCGCCGACTTCAGCGCCTCGGTCAGATCCGCCCCCGCCTGGTGCATTCCCTGGTGATCCCCTCCCTGCCACAGGGGGCTGCCGCTCACGTCATAGACCTTCTCGTTTACCGCCACATAGGCTTTGCGACCGTCGCGGCCGTCGAATTTCGCCANNATGTAGACACCTCCTGAAATGAATGATTCGTCTCCCGGGGATAGCACTCTCCGGGGCATCAGTGCATTAAAGCATATCTGGGAATCGACGGATTGCCAGCTGGACCGGTTGCCGGTTTTTTTGACTGTAGATTCCGAATTGGTCATCGATCCGGTTTTTTGACGGAATTGATGCCGCCATTTGCTTGCCATTCGGCGAATGTCTGCTAGGTATTTCTTAACGCTGAAAATACAAGGAAGTTCTTCTAGAGGAATGATGAAAGAAACTTTAGTGAAAGACTCGCCTATTGGGTTTTTCTTAAACTGGAAATATTGTCGATAAAACCGACGGTTGGGCTTTGATTCAATTATTAAAATATCCCGCATAGTTGATAAAGGATGGGCTAATGTATCGATATTGTTGATTAAAAAAACAATCTGGATGCACTTTTGGCGCGCGGAATGCATCCTGCTCAAAACTGATTTTCTTTTTTGTAGCATCGAAAAGTCGGTTCGCATCGGTGGCGGCGATTGGTTGGGAGGCCGGTTCCGCTTCCGGAGATTTTCACGAAATCATGTAGACAGGAGGTAGCATGAGAGTCTGGCAAGGATTTTTGATGGGCGTGCTGTTGGTGCCGCTGGCCTTGTGGCCGGCCGATCCGGCGGCGGCAGCCTCGGTTTCCGGTCGGGCAAGTACCGTGCTCGAATGGTACGACACCGCCAACGAGGAAACCTCGCTGCCGGTGTACCAGTACCTGCAACTGAACGCGAAGGATATCGGCACCAAGGGCTACAATTTCAAGGCCTACGGTCGGCTTGGCAACGATCTGAACGACGAGGAGAATATCAAGAGCCGCCTCTATTACGCTTATCTCGAAAAGAAAGACCTCTTCGAGGGCTTCGATTTCCGTCTCGGTCGCCAGTTCATCTCCACCACCGCCGGCGCCTCATTGATGGACGGTCTTTCCCTCAACTACACCCTGCTCGACGATTACCAGATCAAGGTCTTCGGCGGCGGGGACGTCAGCTACTACCAGGGTTACAACGCCAAGGACGTGGTCACCGGCGTCGAGGTTTCCGGCAACTTCTTCGACAGCCTCGATCTCTCCCTCAGTTACCTGCAGAAGTGGGACGAAGGCCTGCTCGGCCAGGAGCTGCTCGGCTTCGACGCCAGTTACGACCTGAACGGCAAACTCTGGCTCTACAACGAACTGCAGTGGGACATCCTCTCCGAGCGGCTCAGCTATGCCCAGGTCGGCGGTAAATACCGCTTCGACTTCCCCCTCACCGCCCGCCTCGAGTACCTCTACAGTCTGCCGGTCTTCTCCTCCACCTCGATCTATTCGGCCTTCGCCGTCGCCGAATACGAAGAGGTGCTGGCCGAAGTCACCTACAACATCCGCCGCGACATCCAGCTCTTCGGCCGTTACGTCCGGGAAATCTACGAGGATTTCTCCGACGCCGACGTCTTCGAGGCCGGGATCGAGAAGCTGCGCACCGGCAGCTTCTCCGGCTATCTCACCGGGGTTTACCGCAGTGACGACGACGGGCAGGACCTCAAGGGCTTCAAGGTGCGCGGCGCCTATCGTCTCACCAACGCGATCGAGGCCGGTCTCGGGATGAATCTCGACGTGCTCGAGCGGGAGATCGACTACTTCGACAGCGATACCGATACCGACGACACGACCAGCCGCCGCTACTGGGCCGACGTCTCCTGGCGCCTGACCGACACGCTCAACCTGGAAGGCAAGATCGAGCGGGTGGATAGCGATCTGTGGGATTACTACAATCGTGGCACCCTGCGCCTGAACCTTCTCTTCTGACAAGGAGCATCCCATATGACCCGCAGAATATTATTCGCACTGATCCCGATGCTGGCCGCCGGCGCGCTGCTGGCCTGGGCGGCGGGCTTCGACCACGAGGCTCACGTCAAGGAGTACGTCGACGGCGGCGATTGCGCGGCCTGCCACGTTGCCGGCGCGCCTTCCATCATCCCCGAAATCGCCGTCTGCCTCGAATGCCACGGGCAAGAGGAAGTCGGCGGCATCAGCTTGCCCGTGCCCAAGACCCACGGGCCGCTCTGGGCTCTCAACCACCGCGCCGAAGCCAAGGGCAACGCCATCGACTGCAATGCCTGCCACGAGCAGAGCGACTGCCTCGACTGCCACAAGGCCGGGTTCTCCCACGAGCAGGGCGCTTTCAGCAACAACATGGTCAACGTGCACCGCAGCGACTTCCACGTCACCCACCCCATCGCCGCCCGCACCGACCAGAACCTCTGCTCAAGCTGTCACGAGCCCAATTACTGCAACGAGTGCCACGATCGCTTCCAGATGCGCGGCAGCGACATCGGCAGCCCCTCGCACCGGCGCACTTTCGACATGGGTCTGGATGTTGCTGTCGGGCATGAGAACTTTACTGAGACCATGTGTGACGATTGTCATCTGACCGATTCCGTCTCCCCTAGTTACCATGCCTGGTCGATCGGGCATGCCCGCGAGGCCCGGCGTTCGCTGGCGACCTGCCAGTCCTGCCATCCCGATGGTGATGTCTGTCTCAAGTGTCATAGTGCCCGCGGGGGGCTGAAAATCAATCCTCATGGTGACGACTGGGGTGATCGTAAGGGCAGCCTTAATGACGCCAGCAACGGTAAGACGTGCAGAAAATGTCACTAGCGCTTTCCAGGCCATTCATGAAAAAAGAAAAAAGGAGGCACTTTATGTACCGAAGGACTATTGTTTTGCTGGTAGCGTTGTTCTGCTCCACAATCATGCTTTGGGGGTGCGGCAGCAGCGGTGGCGGTGGTAGTTCGGTTTCCGTTCCCGTGGAAGACGATAGCGCCGCCGTTAACGATCCCACCCCGACCGTTCCGGTGAACCCCGCCGTGGCCCGAACCGATTGGGCGGTTGTGCCACAACTGGCCATCACCAGCGCAACGGTCGCCGACGACGGCAAGCTCACGGTCAACTTCACCCTGGCCGACCAGTCGGGTGCCCCTCTGGCGGGATTGACGGGTTTCAGCTTCATTGCCGCTCAACTGGTCCCTTCCGGGGATCTAATCAGTGGGTCCCAAGATTCACAAGACCCCTATTTCTGGCAGAGCTACATCAACCGGGTGGAAGATGTAACCCAGCCGTCCGGGGGGCAGCCCAACAATGTGGGGCCGAATGGTACCCCGGTTTACACTAAAGCTATCCAGGCGACTACCGAAAGTAACGGTACGCTGGTCGACAACGGTAACGGCAGCTACACTTACACCTTCAGCAAGAACCTCAAGACCGGAACCTTCTTTCCGGAAGACCCGGCAACCATGGCGTATGTATTTCTAGGGGACGCCGCTCTCGCCTTTGATGCCGACCGCACCCACCGTGTCGCGATTCAGCTCAGCGGCGTCACGCCGACGGAGCGCGCGCCGGTCAATGCCTTCTACGACTTTATTCCCGCGACCGGTCTGGCCATCGACCCGGCGGTGGACGCTTCCCGTCTGGTGGCTGAAACCGCTTCCTGTAACGCCTGTCACGACGGCCGCCTGGCTCTTCACGGGGGCAATCGCACCGAGGTAGGGTACTGCGTCACTTGTCACAACCCCGGGACCGTCGATGCCAACAGCGGCTTCAATCTCGATATGGCCAATATGGTCCACAAGATTCATCGCGGTCAGAACCTGCCCAGTGTCAAGGCAGGCGATGAGTATGCCATCTGGGGCTATCGCGGGACGGAGCACGACTATTCCGAGGTACTCTACCCTTCTCTTTATTACGGTGGAGAAGGTGAACCCTTGAACTGCACCGCCTGCCATGCCAGCACCGCAAGCACTCCCGACGGCGACAACTGGTATACAAAAACATCCGATCTTGCCTGCTTCTCCTGCCACGATCAGTACGAAACAGGGAAGATTTTCGCCTATAACACGGTTGGCGCCGGCGGAACCCCCACCTCCTACAGTCGTCATGCGCCTGCCGGATCAGATCCCTATCCGCAGGATCAAGCGAGCATTGCTGCCCGTAACTGCGGCAGTTGCCACACTGGAACAGCTTTCAACTACCGCCGGACCTTCTACGCCCACTCCCATGACTTCGCCCGGCCGCAGTTTCAGTACATCATCGAATCGGTGACGGCCAACGCCTCGCGTCAACCGGTGATCCGCTTCCGCATCCAGCAGCGCGCCAATGCCGGAGCGGCCTTCGCGGACATGGATCTCTTAGCGCAACTCCCCGAATACACCCCGGTTTATGGTGGAGCGGCGGTACGTCTTTCGGGTGGACCGAACTTTGCTTTGATCTATTCGACCACCGGGACGGACTGGGATCTCAATCGCCCCAATGGTCAACCTGCTTCCGCGTCCCTGGCGAATCTCGGCGCGGGCACGAATGCGGGAGCGGGCACCGGCAGTGGCAGCGCTGGGACTTTGGTCACCAATGGCGATGGTTCGTTCACCGCGACGGTCACCGGGACCAACTATCCCGTCAGCGCGACGCGACGTGCCGTTTTCATGCAAGGATATTTCCAACTTGGTACCGCACGGCTCGATACGCCCTCGCCCTTGGTTTTCGTCGATGGCGATACCGCTCGGCGGGAAATTGTCGAGCAGGACAAGTGCCTCGGTTGCCATGGCGGCATCGGGTTCCATGGTGGCAACCGCGTGGATAACCCCTTGGTTTGCGCCGGTTGTCACAACCCGCGCCTGACCAGCAGCGGACACACGCTTCCCGATGGTCAGCCTGAGGATGAAGTCAGTAATAATCTCAAGGACATGATTCACGGTATTCATGGCGGAACATTAGTCGGCGTGCGTAATTTTAACGGCAATGCAACCGCCTATGACTTCACCACGATCATGTACCCCGGGGTTCTCTCCAATTGTCTTTCTTGCCACAAAGAAGGGACGTTTGGGCAGCCCGCGACCGGTGCGGCGGTAACCACCAATGTCACCTTGGATCGTACCGCCGCTGAAGCCGGTGCCGATGACCTCGTGACCAGTCCTTACAGCGCCAGCTGTGTCGGCTGTCACAACGGCACCGCAGCGATTGCGCACTTCAGGGATTTTAACGGCTCCGTGAGGGCCAAGCGTTCTGATGTGGTTGGTGGAGAAGAGCGTTGTGCCCTTTGCCACAGCATCTCGAATCCGGTCGAGCCCGTTGATGGGGTGCATAGCGGGCTGCAATAGACTGGGAATTGTATTGGTTTTTGTTTGAAGTAGAAGAAAGCGACGGGCTAAGGCCCTTCGTGTCAGACTGCTGACAAAGTCCCCGTCGAAAGGCGGGGATTTTGTTTATAAAGTTGGCGAAATTTAGTAAAATGCCGGCATGTTACGAGCACACGACAACAAACAGATTTCGATGGAATTCGTCAGCATCGAGGAACTGGTTCCCTCGGATCATCTGCTGCGCAAAATCGATCGGGTCATGGACTTTGAATTCGCTTTTGATGAGCGGGTTCTCGGCGGCGGTGATTTTGTGGAAAAGCTCAGCGGGCTTGAGCCGCTGAAAGAGGGTCTCGCCCCACGGCTCGATCTGGGAACACTCGCACGTCGTGTCGCCGAACATTTCGAGATTGGCATCGATGAGCTTGTCGAGAGAGGTCGTTATCCGCAGCGAGTCGCGGCATGCGACCTCTTTTGCTATGTTGCAGTCCGCATTCTTGGCTACAGCGGCGTTCAGGCAGGGGAGTTGCTGGGGTTGCAACGCGCAGCGGTCAGTCATGCCGTAAGGCGGGGAAAGGTTCTGGCGGGGCAGGGGGGCTGGCGAGTAGAGTCGATACTGGGTAGATTCAACTCGTAAGTGCAC
>DIVU01000292.1 GCA_002423365.1 Desulfuromonadaceae bacterium UBA6124
AGTGCGTCGGTGTCTCCCCCCGGGTCTACAAGAAATATCTGGGGCAGAACGTTTTCCGCTGAGGAGTCAAAGCGAGAGGTTTTACAGGAAGAAGTCCGAGGGAAGTTCGCGGCGGGCCGAGGAGGGTTTTCATGAGTAGCCGAGAGCAGGAAGTACAAACCAAACCGGTCGAACGGAGTGAGGCTTCCAGGGAAAAGCGTGAAAATGATTCCTCCGGAAATCGTGCCGCAGGCCTCGCACGGATCGTCGCGGATCGTCTTCAATTCCCCCCGGATGTGAAAGAGTCGTCAGGAAACCGGACCCTTGGCGTTAACGATGTGCCTTGTTTCGGTTCGGGCGTGACCCATTCCGTAATTTTACGACTGCAACGGCTGCAGGGGAACACCTGGGTTCGGCGGATGCTCGCCCGATCCGCCGAATCAGCTTCGCCCGAGCCTGTTCCGCCGGGAGTCGAAGGACTGATCGAACGCAAGCTTCGGAGCGGCCGCGCCCTCGATTCGGATCTGGCCCGGCGTATGGGCACGGCGTTGGGGGCTGATTTTCATGCGGTGCGAGTGCATGACGACAGTGAGGCCGATCATCTCAACCGTCAGTTACAGGCGCGGGCATTTACCGCCGGACAGGATATTTTTTTCCGTCGAGGGCAGTACGATCCCGGAAGTAGCGGCGGCAGGGAATTGCTGGCGCATGAACTTACCCATGTCGTCCAGCAACAGGCCGCTCTGCGCTGCCGCCTGTTGGTCGGCGGCGCGGAAGACGAAAACGAACGGGAAGCCGATCATGTCGCACGCCAAGTGATAGCCGACGAAACACGCATGGCGGAAGACAGGAACGCGTCCAGTCCTGTCCTGGCCGGCGCTACCGAGACGATTCGGCGGCGAAGAGTCTGCGGAGTCTTGCAACGGGACGTCGATAGTGAGGCGAGGGCTCAGCAGGCGCGGGCGCGTCACGCCGAACTCGACCGTTTCGAGGCGACCCTGGTGTCGGCGCTCAATGTCGGGGTGGAGAGCCATTCTCCCGATATTCTGATCAGTTATGCGGGAAGTATGGGGTTTCGCTACCGGCAGGCGATCGCCGATGAACGACCTGAGACCCGGGTTGCTGTCGCGACGGTTCTTTCTCGGATACATACCGCCTTGGCCGGTTACGCCGAGACGGCGGAGCGGGATGTCGACGGGGCCTTGCTGATGGCGAATTTCGGCGGCGAACTGGTGCCGTGGACGACGACACGGCCCCAGACATTGACGGAGATCCCGCCTTTTTCCATGGAAAATCTTGCCGCCTGGCGGGCGGATGCCGCGTTGGGAGAAGCTCGTGTCGCTTCGGAACGGGCCGCTGCTCAGCGCGGCCCAGCACGCCGTGAACAACCGGCGCCGCCGCCGCTCATAGATCCGGGAGAGGCTCGCACTTTCGCCCCCCTCGCTCCTCGGGAAGCCGCCGGTGCCACCGCCGCGGCGCAGCCCCGCACGCCCGAGGAAGAAGTCGGACAGGCGTCACTGGGTGGCGGACGAATTGTGCGCGATGGTCTGGCGACCCTGGCCGCGACTCCTCTGCGAAGTGTCGCCGGCCCGTCCCCTACGGCCGGCACCTCCGGTGGCCGCTCGGAAGGGGCGTCGTTGCTCGACGCTTCTTTACACATCTGGTTTGTTTCCAATCGTCTCTATGTGGTTGATCGCAGCGGACATCTGGCTCCCGGCGAAGAGAGCTGGTTTGACCTTTCCGCTATGACCGGCATGTTTAGTCGTGGTGGGGTCTTTTTCCTGCTGCCGGTGGAGACCAGGGTTGGCGGACGGTCCATCCATTTTGAGGTTCGTCCCGTCAGCGGCGGCGCCGGCGGCGCCCTGGGCGGAATTTACCCGGCGCGGACCCTGACCGGTTTGATCCCTTTGCTGGAGTTGAGGCAGGCGGCCCGCTCCCGCAACGCCGGCATCGGTCTGATCGTCGCGCCCAACATTGGTGGACGGCTGACTTGGGGTGATCTGAGTTTCGAACGAATTTCCCAGGCCTTGGATCGCACGCCTCGGCACATGGAGTGGGCGATTCTCTCCGAGTGGGCGCGGATTCGCCGCGATCCCCTCGGAGAGGCGGTCAATCAGCTGGTCGGACTGGGAATTTCCTATGCCGCGCGGGCGCTGCCGCCGGTGGGCGCGGCGGCTTTCGCCTATCAGGCCCTGCGTTTTTCAGCCTGGCTCGGGGATGTGGCCAATGTGGCGGGCTATGCCCGAACCGACGACGAGATCGACATCGCCGCCCAGGCCATTGCCCGAAAATTGGCATCCTTCGTCGTCTCCGAGGCGATTTCCCGGGGGATTCGCGGGGTTGGTCGCGTCGGTACCGGCGTTGCCCGGGGACGTGGCGAACGTCCCGGCGGAGCGGGGGATGGGGGACGGGCCAGGATCGAAGGAGAAGCTTCCTCGCCGGCGACACGTCCTCCCGCCAGACGCCCCGAGTCGGAACCCCTGCCGTCTCGGGAAGAACCCTCCGTCCCGGCGCGCCCGGCGGAACCCCCGCCGACATCGACCCGACCCCCTCGACGCGCGCCCGACGAAGCTTCACCAGAGGAATCCACGGCAACNNGCCGCCGCAACTACCGCTCGGCCCGCCGTTCCGCCACCGACTTCCCGGCCCTGGGTTCATGCCCTGGACGATGTTTTAACCGCCGACCGCGGTCGCTTCGACGTCAACAATCCCGCCGTGCAGGCGCGCTTGAGCGCCCCGCAGCTCGAAGCGTTGCTACGACTGCAAGCGGCCTACGAACGCTATCGTACCCGGCGGGCCGGGGAAGGGCGGGATGCTCTCTCGCCCGAACAGTGGGCGCGGGCGGTCACATCGGGACAACCCAGGCGGGATGCGGAACTGTTGTTTGGGCGGGATTACGCGCGAACCGGCCGGGGCTCCGCCGCCGCGCGGCCTGCGGTGCGTCTGAGCGAAATCCCCCGACCGGCAAATTATGACGACCGGCGTCTAGCCACCGATCTGGCCGTGCTGCGCGCCGAGGCCGAGCTTTGGGACCGCCTCGGGCGCCTGCGTCAGCAGGGGGTCGCCGGCAACGAAGTAAACGCTTCGCTTTTCAATATCCTCAAAGGGAACATAGCCGAAATTCTGGCGCGACCGATCCTCCATCGCCGACTCGCCGAGATCCGCGTTCAACATCCCGGCGCTCGGGTTGAATATCGTACCCGGGTGGCGCGGATTCGGGGGGATGGCGGTCACGATACGCCGGTGCTGTTCAGCGACGGGCTGATTGTCAGTGAACGCAACGGTCGATTGATCATTCACGAGGCCTTCGAGGTCAAATCAGGTTCCCGGGGCGGTGCCGAGGCGACCTCACAGTTTTTCGAGTGGCGCGAGGGGCGCCTTGCCGACGGCGATCAGCTGGTGCTTACCGACGGGAGCCGTTTCACCTATGAACCTGGTCGGACCGGACCGGGCTATGTCGTGGGGATGCAGCAATCGACCCCGCATGTCATCGCCCCCAGGGGCAGCGAACATCTCGGTACCACTTCGGGAGAGCAGGTGGCGGCTGCGGGAGTTCGCCACGCCCTGGGACAGACCGCTTCGGAAATCGACTTCCTCGCCAGGCGGATTCTGGAAGGGCTCAGTTCTTCGTCGCCGTCCGCCGCTGCGGCAGCTCCAGCCTCGGCGACGGAATGATCTGGTCGGCTGCTTTTCCCTGTGAACTAAGTTGCATGGGCGCGGTACCGGGAGGATTCTTGCTGTCGTTCGGCATTCTCCTTGAGATCAATCCGCCATATTGATCAGATCAGTCAAAAATTCG
>DIVU01000362.1 GCA_002423365.1 Desulfuromonadaceae bacterium UBA6124
TCTCCACCGCCGCCCACGAACTGCAAACGCCGCTGGCCGCCATCATCGGTTTTTCCGAGCTGTTGATGAACCAGCGAGAGGATCTCACGCCCGAGCTGGAACAACAAAGCCTCGGCTACATCTACGACAAGGCCGACCTGCTTTCGAGGATCGTCGACGACCTGCTCGACATCAGCCGCATCGAGTCGGGGCGTCCGCTTGAGCTCTTCGTCAGCGAGTGCGAACTCAATCCCCTCATCGAGCAGGTGATCAGGCCCTACGAAAATCGCCCCGGACCCCATCTGTTCAAGCTCCACCTGCCCAAGGAATCCTGGTGGGTGCGGGTCGACCGGCGCAAGCTGGAGCAGATTCTCGACAACCTGCTCAGCAACGCCTACAAATATTCGCCGGAAGGCGGTCTGATCCGCATGACGGTGCAGTGTTCGGATGATCGGCTCAAGGTATCCGTGGAGGACCAGGGGATCGGCATGACCCCCGAGCAGAGGAGCCGAATCTACGACAAGTTCTATCGGGGGGATGCCTCGAACACCTCGATTGGCGGCACCGGCCTGGGGATGAGTATCACCAAGCATTTCGTCGAGGCGCACGGGGGCCGGATCTGGGTCGAAAGCGAGCCGGGGCTGGGAACCAAGGTCAGCTTCGAGTTGCCCATGCAGCCGCTGCCGGAAGCGGAGTACGATTAGCCGGGGGGAAGGAAAGTCGGCGGGAAGATAAAAAAGGGATCGGCGCTGGGCCGATCCCTTTGTTTTTGATTGGTTGCGGGGGAAGGATTTGAACCTTCGACCTTCGGGTTATGAGCCCGACGAGCTACCAGACTGCTCCACCCCGCGTCAAGAAAAAACACTCTATGTTGTCGGCGCCCGCTTGTCAATAAAAAATTACCCGACTTGGGAGAAAATCTTCGCGGTCGCCGGGGCGCGGCGCCCTTGCCCCCCCAGGGCTTTTCCGGTATAACACCCCCTGGGTTCGGCGGTGGGCGTCGTCCCGGCCCCGTCCTTGCCACCCACCTCATCAGGTTGAATCATGTTCGAAGAGTTGACCGTTTCGCTGGAAAAAGCCCTCGCCCTGCGCGATCAGGGGGCGTTGCTGGTCGATACCCGGACGCCGGCGGAGTTTGCTGAAGGGAGCATCCCCGGCGCGGTTAACGTGCCGATTTTCACCGATGCCGAGCGGGTCGAGGTCGGCACCCTGTACAAGTGCCAGGGGCGTCAGGCGGCCCGGCGGCTTGGGGTGCGCCTGGTTTCGCCGAAGATTCCCGAGCTGATCGAACAGGTCGAGGTGGCCTGGGGAGCGGCCGGACGGGTGCCGATCGTTGTCTTCTGCTGGCGCGGGGGGATGCGCAGCAAGGCCTTGACCTCCTTTCTCCAGTTGGCTGGACTGCCGGCGCGCCAGCTCATAGGCGGGCACAAGGCCTTCCGCGCCCTGGTGCGGGATTTCCTGGAGCGGGGGGAGTGGGGGCGGCTGCTGGTTCTGCGCGGCCTGACCGGGGTCGGCAAGACCCGGCTGTTGCTGGAGCTGGCGGCTGAAGGTTCCCCGGTCCTCGATCTGGAAGGGCTGGCCGGCCACCGGGGAAGCGCCTTCGGCGGTCTCGGGCTGGCGCCGCAGCCGACCCAGAAACAGTTCGAAGCCCTGCTCTGGGATGCCCTGCGCCGGATTCCGCCCGAGGGCTATGCCCTGGCCGAGGGGGAGAGCCGCCATATCGGGCGCTTGATCCTCCCCCTGAAGGTCTACGAAGCCTTGCAGAAGGAGACCTCGCTGTGGGTCGAGGCTTCCCTCGACTATCGGGCGCGGGTGATTCTGGAGGATTACCCGGCCCGCGATGCCCTGCGCGATGCGTTTATCCCGCCGATCAAGGCCTTGCGCCAGCGGTTGGGCGGCGAAGTGGTGGAGCGCTTTCTCGGGTTGCTCGCCGCCGGGGAGTGGGAGGCGTTGGCGCGGGAACTGATGTTGCGCTATTACGATCCCCTCTACAGCCACACCCAGCCCGAGCGGCGGGTCGTGATCGCTATCGACGGGCCGGAAGGACCGGCACAGCTGCGCCAGGCCATCTCCGAGCTGCTGGCGCGGCCGCCGGCCTGACCGGGTGGCAGCGACTCTCCTTTGATTCCCACTCTTCCCCGCGAGGGCGCCGATGGCCAAGAACATCCCGGAAGGGCGTAATAATTCCCTGTGCGACCGTTGTCTGCGTCCTTGCAAGCAGCCCGGGGGCGTCCTGCTGCTGGAATGTCCGCGCTTTCTCAAGCGTCCCTTCAAGGTTCCCATGCACCGTTTTGAGCAGCTGGATCTGTTTCGGGGGGATAAAGATAAGAATAAGGATCCCAACGGGAAAACCTAGCCGGTCACGCAAAAAAGGTCCGAGAAAAAGCTTGCCTTGCTGCTTTAATCCTGTATGATGTCCCGCTGGCAGTGCAACCCTTCGGCGGATTTTTCGCCCGGGGCGCGGGCGCTACGGCGCTTGCCCCACTCATCGATCCCTGACCCCCTCCGCTCTTCTTCCTCTGGAATCCGCGGCATTCAATCAGGTTGGCGACGATGTGAATGCCATCCGATGTCGCGGAAAAATGCCCCGGCGCGCCTTAAGTGCGCCCAACCCCGCGGGCCTCTCTTTTTTCCCCTCCATCGTTTTAAGTGTCGGCCGCTTGTCGCGGAGCATCGGTTGCTCCCCCGGCGGACACCTCTCTTTTGTTGGCCCCGGCCTGACCCGCCCTTGTTGGCGTGCGTCCGCGCCCGGCCGAAGGAAATCGTATGTCTTTTGCAGAACTTAACCTGATTCCCGCCCTGCTCAAGGGGATCGAAGAATGTGGCTACACCACTCCCACCCCGATCCAGGCCCGCGCCATCCCCGAAGCCCTGGCCGGCCGCGATCTGCTCGCCTCGGCCCAGACCGGCACCGGCAAGACCGCGGCCTTTATGCTGCCGGCTCTGCAGCTGTTGTCCGAGCCCGTCGCCAAACGGCGCGGCGCCCCCCGGGTGCTGGTGCTGACCCCGACCCGCGAACTGGCCAACCAGATTCTCGAGGCGACCCGCACCTACGGCCGCCATCTGCGCACCCGTTACTCGCTGCTCCTCGGCGGCATGCCCTATCGTGAGCAGTTCAAGGCCCTGCAGGATTCCCCCGATCTGGTCGTGGGCACTCCCGGCCGGGTGGTCGATCACCTGCAACGGGGCTCCCTCGACCTCTCACGGCTGGAGATTCTGGTTCTCGACGAAGCCGACCGCATGCTCGACATGGGCTTCAAGGACGATCTGGAGAAGGTCATCGCCGGCGCGCCGAGCGGCCGTCAGACCCTCTTCTTCACCGCCACCCTCGACCGCGCCATGGCCGATCTGGCCGGACGCATGCTGCGCGAGCCGGTACGCATCGATATCGGCGGCCGGCAGATGACCCATGACGCCATCGAACAGCGCCTGCATGTCACCGACAACCGCCAGCACAAGGAGAAGATTCTCCAGCACCTGGTGGCCGATCAGGAGATCAATCAGGCGATCATCTTTTCCGCGACCAAACGCGACACCGACAGCCTGGCTCGGGATCTTTCCGCCCAGGGGCACCGGGTTGCCGCCCTGCACGGCGACATGAGTCAGCAAGCCCGCAACCGGACCCTGCGCGATCTTCGCCAGGGGCGGATCAAGCTGCTGGTCGCCACCGACGTCGCCGCCCGCGGCATCGACGTGACCAGCATCAGCCACGTCATCAACTTCGATCTGCCGATGTTCGCCGAGGATTACGTTCACCGCATCGGCCGTACCGGTCGCGCCGGCGCCACGGGCACCGCCATCTCCATGGCCTCCGCCGCCGAGACCGCCGCGCTGCGGCGGATCGAGCGCTATATCGGCAAAAGCCTGCCGCAACTGGTGATTCCCGGGTTGGAGCCGACCCGGGGGCTGGATGTTCGTCCGGCCCGCACCGGCCGCGCCCCGTCCCGTTCCGGCGCCCCGCGCAAGCCCGGCGAGCGTGCGGCCCGCAGCCCGGAGCGCGCTAAGCGGGAATTCCCGACGAAGCAGCGCAGTGAACGGAGCGCGCCGATCATCGAGTATCGCAGCCGCCGTTCCGATCATCAGGGCGGCGTTTCAACCAGCCGCTGAGTCCAAACTGGCGGGGAGCTTAAGGCTCCCCGCTTTTTTTTCGTGATTTTTGATCCGGCTCAAGGTGTCGGGGGGCGCGTTCGCGGACGATGCCTGAAATCCATATCCTGGGAGGACTTATGCCATCCAGTGAAACGATCGTCACCGCCCTGATCTGGGCCTTGTTTGCTGCCGGGGTTTTCTTTGGTCTGCGTGCCCGCCGCCGTCGCCGCAAGCGTTAGGCCGGGGTCGCCTTGGGCCGCGCACGGAAGGGTTCGGGCGTGGCCGTCTTCGGACCCTTTCCCCAAAACCTGCATTTTTCTGCTATGCTTCCAAAGTTAGGAATTTCCCATGATCATTCCCCGGTGGCAGCAGCCGGAAATCGTTACGGCACGAGGAGGTAAGCATGAGCGGCGAAAAATTTGAAAGCAGTTTCGGCTTGGAAAATCACGGCATCCGCAACGTCAGCGGCGCCTATTGGAACCTTGCCACTCCGTCTCTGGTTGAAGAGGTGATCAAGCGGCGCGAGGGGCATCTGTCGCACCTCGGTCCGCTGGTCGTCTCCACCGGTCATCACACCGGCCGCTCTCCCAATGACCGTTTCGTGGTGCGGCAGGGCGAGAGCGCCAAAAATATCTGGTGGGGCAAGGTCAATAAAGAGTTTTCCCCGGAAAGCTTCGAGAGGCTCTACAGCAAGATGCTGGCCTTTCTCCAGGGTAAGGACATCTTTGTCCAGGACTGTCTTGCCGGAGCCGATCCCGCCTATCGCCTCAAGGTCCGGGTCATCACCACCCAGGCCTGGCACAGCCACTTCGCCCGCAACATGTTCGTTCAGGCACCCCGCCAGGAGCTGGCCGGCTTCGTTCCCGAGTTCACTGTCATCAACGCCCCGCGTTTCCACGCCGACCCCGAAGTGGACGGCACCCGCAGTGAAGCCTTCATTATCGTCAACTTCGAAAAGAAGGTCGTCATCATCGGCGGCACCTCCTATGCCGGCGAGATCAAGAAGAGCATCTTCTCGGTGCTCAACTATCTGCTGCCGCGCCAGGGGGTGCTCTCCATGCATTGCAGCGCCAATCTCGGCAAGGGCGGGGATGTGGCTCTCTTCTTCGGCCTGTCGGGGACCGGCAAGACCACCCTCTCGGCCGACCCGGGGCGGGCGCTGATCGGCGACGACGAGCACGGTTGGTGTGATAACGGCATCTTCAACTTCGAGGGCGGTTGCTACGCCAAGGTGATCAAGCTCTCGGCCTCGGCCGAGCCGGAAATCTATGAAACGACAAGACGTTTCGGTACTGTGCTGGAGAACGTGGCGATGGATTATGCCACCCGGCGCATCGATCTCGACGACGACTCCCTGACCGAGAACACCCGCGCTTCCTATCCCCTGACCCACATCCCCAACATCGTGCGCGGCGGCATGGCCGGACATCCCGCCAACATCATCATGCTCACCGCCGACGCCTTCGGGGTCATGCCCCCCATCGCCCGTCTGACGCCGGAACAGGCCATGTACCACTTCATCTCCGGCTACACCGCCAAGCTGGCCGGCACCGAGCGCGGCGTGACCGAACCGCAGCCGGCTTTTTCCTCCTGCTTTGGCGCGCCCTTCATGGCCTTGCACCCCTCGGTCTATGGCAATCTGCTCAAGGACAAGATCCGCCGCCACCACGTTTCCTGCTGGCTGGTCAACACCGGCTGGACCGGCGGCCCCTATGGGGTCGGCTCACGGATGAAGATCCAGTACACCCGAGCGATGATCAACGCCGCCATCTCCGGCCGCCTGGTCGGGGTCGAGTACGAAACCGATCCGGTCTTCGGCCTGCATCTGCCCAAGTCCTGCCCCGACGTTCCCGCCGAAGTGCTCAACCCGCGCAACACTTGGGCCGACAAGGAGGCCTACGACCGCCAGGCGATCGATCTGGCCCGCGCCTTCCGCCGCAATTTCGTCGACTACGCCGACGCGGTCAGCGACAGCGTCTGCGCCGCCGGACCGCCGGCGGGGTAGGATTTTTCGAACCTTGCAAAAAGGGTCGGCAGGCGCCGGCCCTTTTTGCGTTAAGGACAACGTTCTGTGACTGGATTTTTTATGACCATTCGAGTAAGGTAAGAGAATTTTTACGTCTTGAGTTGCGGAGTGCTGTATGGGTAACGGGTTTTCCCATCTTTATGGACATATCGCCCTCGCCCTGGCCTTGCTCGCGACCTGCCTGCTGAGCCTGTCCGGTCTGCTGCGGCAGCCCGATCTGTTCCTTTATGACCAGGTGGTCGGACGGCTTCCCGCCGGCGCAAGCCGGGCCAATGTGCTGTTGGTGGAATGCCCGACCGAGGCCCGGACCCTGAGCGATGAACAATGGCGGCCGTTGCTGGAAAGCCTCGACCGTCTGGGGGCTCGGCGCGTGGCCTTCACCTTTGTTCCCGAGGGGGCGCACCTTGGGGAAAAGCTGTGGGCCGACCGGTTGTTCGGGATCGTTCCGGGCGCAGCAATGCCGGCCGGGGTCGATCCGGCGCGGCTCGGGATGGTCGCCCTGCCGCCGTCCCATCATGGACTTTCCTTGGCGCAGCCGGTCGCCGCGCAAGGGTCGCCGACGCTGGTCGCTCTGGCCGCGGCAACGGCGCCCGAGCAGCCTTTCTGGATCAACTTCAACCAAGGCGTCGACCGGTTACCGAGGGTCACCCTTGAACGGGCTCAACGCCAGGGGCTGGTCGGCGATCTGGCGCGTGACCGGGTGGTCTTGATCGGGATCGTCGATCCGGGCTACGGTCCTTTCGTGCATGTGCCGGGACAGGCCGCCAAGGAGCGCGTCACCCTCCTGCACTATCAGGGATTGGCCGTCGATACCCTGCTTGGCCCCGGCCCGGTGGTCCCGGCCGGCACCGTCGCGCGCCTGCTTTGCATTCTGCTGGTCGCCGGCTTCGGCCTCTTCGCCTACCAGGGTCTGCCGCTGCGCTTCGCCACGCCCCTGACCCTCATAATGCTGGCGGGGTATATCGGCCTGGGCTGGGGGAGTCTCCTCGCGTTCCGCTACTGGCCACCAGTGATCGAGGCCATGCTCACCCAGGTTCTGATGTTTCTCCTGCTCTTCACCCGCAAATCGGAGCGGGAGGCCCAGGCGTTGCAGGACGCCTTGCTGAGCACGTCGGTCAAGTTGCAAGAGCGGATTTT
This sequence comes from Desulfuromonadaceae bacterium UBA6124, assembly GCA_002423365.1. Taxonomy (GTDB): domain Bacteria; phylum Desulfobacterota; class Desulfuromonadia; order Desulfuromonadales; family Trichloromonadaceae; genus Trichloromonas. Next base: position 7,232 of record DIVU01000362.1, read on the forward strand.
CCCGGCCAGTGTATTGAATTCGCAGGATTACTGGGCGCAGGTCGCGGTCATGGTCAATCAGATTCTCGATCTCAACCGGCTGATCTTCCTGGAGCGGGTGCCCGGCGATCATCGCGTACGGGAGGTCAAGGCGATTCACTGCTCCCTGCAGGACATCCGGGAAAAACGCCGGGACTATCACCGTCATCCCTACAGCACCGCCATCGATCGGGGCGGTCCGCTGCAACTGCCTCAGGACTACCTGGCGCCGGGGGAACAAGAGGAACAGCAATATCTGGTGCCCTTGACCTTCACCGGCGAGGTCCACGGTTTCTGGGCCTTCGGGGTCGATCCGGGAAAGAAAAAAGGCCTGCCGCTCTTTGACGAGGTGGTCAAGTCTTTCGGTGAGCAGATCGGCGAACTGCTCTTTCAGCGTCAGCAATGGCTGGCCCGGAAAGCGCGCGAGGAAAATCTTCTGATCCGTTACCTGCGTCTCGAAGGGGGGGATCAGGGCTACCGGTCGCTGAACACGGCGGTCGCCTTGCTGGAAAAGCGGCTCGGCCGCCTGGAAAATCTCTTTCACGGGCTCGATACCGCCACCATTCTTTACGACCTCTTCGGCCGGGTGGTGCTGGTCAATCAAGAGATGACCCGTCTGATGGAAAAAGCGGAGTTGGCGCCCTTCGCCATGACCGCCCTCGATTTCACCGTGGCGGTGACCGGGGTGGAGCGGGTCAAGGCTCGGCGGATCCTGGAAAAAATCATCCTGGAACGGGACGATGTCGCTTTGCCGGCCTTGTTGCGCGGCCACCCCGGCCGGCGTTTTCTGTTCAAGATCCGCCCCTTGCGGATCGAGGAGAAACACCACGAGGGAGAGAATTACCCCTTCAGCTTGCAAGGGATTCTCTCCGAACTGGTGGACGTGACCGACCTGGATAAGACCTGGGCGATCAAGCGTGCGGTCTACGGGACCGTCCATGCGGCTATCGACGGGCATCTTGACGCCATCGACGGCCATGCGCGGCAACTCGACGGAATGGCAAGTGACCCGGTTCGCCTCGCCGAGGCGGGGCGATTGATTGGCCGGGAAACCGGAGCGGCGCGGGAGGCGCTGGGACGGGTTCACGAACTGATGCTGGCCGTTGATGACGACGAACTCGCCAAACATCTTCCGGTCGATCCCGCGCAGGTCTTGCGTAGCGCCGCGGCGAAGCTGCGGGAAGCGGCCGAGGAACGCCGCGTCGGGTTCCGTTTCGAGCTCGGCGAGACCGTGAAACCGCTGTTGGTGGCCGAGGAGGAGTTGCAGGACGTGCTGGTCGGTATCCTCGCTTTTCTGCTGCGCGATGCCGTCGAGGGGAGCGAAATCCGGGTTGTTGCCGAGAGTCTGAACCAGTCCTTATCGCTGGAATTCGTCAATAGCGGGTTTGGGATACCCGACCCGCTATTGCAAAGTTGTCTGCGGGGGGACGAACTGCTCCATGAGCCCGAATTCAAAAACCTGCGGCGGTCGGCACGCCTGGTGCATCACTGGGGAGGAATGCTCGAAGGCCGGAGCGTCGTCGGCGAGGGGACGCGCCTGACGCTGCGGATGCAGGGGGGCAGCTGAGTCTTTTTCCGGCGATGGCGCGCGTGGATCTTTTTCCCTTGGACATCTTTCCCATCGGCAGCCTTGCCAGTTCGGTCATCACGACGGTCTGGGTGGGCGTGCTGGTGGTGACCTTTTTCAATCTCCGCTTCGGCTGGGTCTTGTCGGGGTTGGTCGTTCCCGGCTATCTGGTCCCCCTGCTGATCGTCAAACCCTGGTCCGCGGCGGTCGTTATTGGCGAAGGACTTGTCACCTATCTGCTGGTCCGGCTGCTCTCCGAGAGGTTTTCCCGCTGGGGGTGGTGGAGCCCCTTCTTTGGTCGCGACCGTTTCTTCGCCCTGGTGCTGTTCAGTATTCTGACGCGGATTGTTTTCGATCTGCTGATTTTGCCGGAGTTGGGCGAGCTACTCACCCGGCTTTATGGAACGCAATTCGACTATCGCTACAATCTGCACAGCTTCGGCCTGATTATCGTCGCCCTGATCGCTAATCAGTTCTGGAAGCCGGGCTTGCGGCGCGGCCTCGCCCCCTTTGCCGTCATCCTCGCCGTGACCTTCGTCCTGGTCCGTTACGGTCTGATGGAATGGACCAATTTCAGCATCAGTTCCTTGGGCTATCTCTACGAGGACGTCGCCTTCTCGATCCTGGCCAGCCCCAAATCGTACATCATCCTCATCACCGCCGCCTACATCGCCTCGCGCATGAATCTCCACTACGGCTGGGAGTTCAACGGCATTCTCATCCCGTCGCTGATCGCCTTGCAATGGTATCAGCCGTTCAAAATCCTCACCACCTTCATCGAGACCGGCCTGATTCTGCTGCTGGCCATGGCGGTCCTGCGGTTGCCCCTGTTTCGCCGAACCTCCATCGAGGGGGCGCGGAAATTGCGCTTCTTTTTTAATCTCAGCTTCATCTACAAGATGATCCTCGGCTACCTGATTCTTTGGCTGGCGCCGGCGGTGAAGGTGACCGACGTCTATGGCTTCGGCTACCTGTTGCCGACGTTGATGGCGATTAAGATGCATGATAAGGGGATTGCCCTGCGCCTTACCCGGGCCACCCTGCAAACCTCGCTGACGGCGGTGGCCGGGGCCAGTCTGTTCGGGTTCGCCTTGACCCTGATGCCCAATCCCTGGGCGGTAAAGCCGGTGGTCGATAGGGCTTCGGTGCCGCCGATTACCACGGCCGTCGGCGAGCAACTGGCCGATGTGATCCGCCGTGAGAAAATGGCTCTTTATCAGGGGCGGGCCAGGCCTGTAGCGGAACCCCTGGCGCGGGAAAGCGAAAGTTTCGGCGCCGCCGTCGAGCGCTTGTCGCGCTATGTCGCCGCGCCGGACCCCGAACTGCTCGATGAGGCAAGAAGCCTGCTCGCGGAAGCCAACTACCGGATCCAGAGGGTGGAGGACCGCTATCTGGTATTGCGTGAGAAGGTGCCTCGGCGGGGATGGGGTACCTATGTTTTTAACCTCAAGGCGAATAACGCCCTGTTAGTGGCGGCGCCCGACCCGTTGGCCGAGGGGAGGCTTCTGGAAGGGGCCACCGGCCTCTTCGCGGCGCTGAATGCCCGCTGCCTGGCGGTGCCGGGGAGCGTTCCTTTGGCGGGAGCGCGCGGCGAATTTCAGGAAGGCGGGTTGCTTGGCATGTTTCACACTTTCCATCGTCGCGCCGGTCAGGATAACCTGCTTCAGGTGCGCGGCTATACTCCGGCGCTGGTGCGAGCCTTGGGGGGCGGACGCAAGACGGCGGCCGACGTCGAATTGCCGACGCCGGAAAGCAGTCTGTGGATCAAATCCCAGTTGCCGCCGGGTCTGGACCTGAAGCGACTGGAAGAACTGATCGGCCAATATCCCCTGCGCTGGGAAACGCCGCCGCTGGAGAATCCCCGGCGCGATCAGGCGCGAACCGGCTTCGCTGAATTGTTTCTCAACCGCGAGGGTTTGCGGCGGCTGAATTTTTCCACGTTGCTGAGTGACCGACGGCTGCTGGTCAAGGAAGGCCATCAGCGGATCGACGGTTATTTGCAGAACTGGTTGCTGAGCGGTAAAGAGAAGATCGCGCCTCAGGGGAGCGATCTGTACCAGGTGCCTCTGCCGGAAGAGCTCTTGTATTTCGACATGGAGGTTCTGACCCCTTTGCTCGGTCTGGCCGACGCGGAATATCGCGACGGGGACTGGACGGAAGCGGCGGCCGGCACGCTGCGACAGATCGCTACGGCCGCCGGCGGCCTGGGCTACCTTCTGCTCCAGTATCACCACCTTGGGACCGGGGCGGATTATCTGATTTTGGCCGAGGATGAAGCCGCCACCGTGCCGCGCCATTGGGGCACCTACGTGTTGCGCCTGGGGTCGGCACGGGGGTTCGTCGTGCAGGTGCCGCGACCCCTGGCCGAGATCAACAGTTTCGAATATGCCGTGGCCCTTTTCGAGGAACTGCAGGGGCGGGCGTTGCTCATCGGCGGCGCCTACCCGTCGGCCAACCTCGACGGCAGCGCCGATCTGGTGCGGGCGCGCAACAAGGGCAGCCTGTTCAGCCTGGTCAATCAGGTGCTGCTGCGGGAAAGCGGCCCCGAACCGCTGCTGGTGGTGCAGAGCCGGGCTTTCGGCTATCGCCCGGAACAGCCTCCGATCGACGCCGATATTCTGCTGGCTTTCGGCGCGGGGGAGGAGGATCCCCGGCTTCTCAAACCCTTGGGGGGCGCGCTCTGGGAGCGATTGGAGCGGGACGGCTTGCAGTTGCGCCTGGTGGATGGCGCGCCGGAGACGGCCGGATATGAAGTCGGTTCGAATGCTCAATTTCAGCAATTGCAAACGACTGAAAACAAGGATTTCGTCCTCCTCTGGCTGGCGCCTTTGGCCCGTGCCGGCTATCGGCAGCAGAGCGAAAATCGTCTACAGGCCGCTCAATTCGATGCCCTCGGCATCCCCAGCCGGGAAGCCGATCTGAGCCGGGAGCTTCGGCAACGCCCGTCGTCAACCCCGCCACTGCCGGCGCCGGCGGGGTTGACGGCGGTGATCGCCCATTACCAGCGCAGCCAGGACATCGTCGCTCTGCAAAATCTCTTGCGACGCTGGCCGCATCTGCGCTGTGAACGGATCATCGATCTCAATTCCCGACAGGCCTTCCTGTGGGTGGCCGATGGCGCTGACAGGCCGCTGCTGGTGGCCAACCTGGCCCCCCGCGACGGTGCTCGGCGTTTCCAATGGCCCGAAACGGGCGACCCCCGGGAAACCATTGAAGCTTTCATCGATACCCGCTCCGGATGGCTTGAGTTCGGAGGGCTCCCATGAGATTTCTCGGCCGTCTGCTGCTTCTGCTGCTGGCCGTCGCCACCCTATGGGCGGCGGGCCGGCTTGACTGGCAATCCCTGCTGCGCCGGTTCTCCGCCACACCGGACGAGACCCTTCGGGAGCAACCGGTGCGGGTCAGTACCCTCTATCTGCTCACGGACGAGAGCTGGACCAGTTTCGATCTTCCCGGCGGCGGTGAAATGATCCGGCTGGTGAGCAACGCCAATGTGCCGTCCGAAACCGAACCCGGGGAACCGGTTGCCTACGCCGTGCATTATCAGTTGCTGAATCGGCAGGGGGAGGNNTTTGGCGGCGCATGTCTATCACCACAATTCAAAGATTGTCCCCCATCTCAACCCCGAAACCGGCGACCGGGAACCGTCGGCCTATTATATCGAAGGCTCGGAACTTCCCGCCGAGGGGCGAATCGCCATGGTCAATCTGCGGGGGTTGAAGGGGGTGTCTCGGCTGCGGCTACGACTGGGGATCGGGGATGAACGGGTACGGCAGGTCGGCGTGAGGGTTTATGCGCCGGAGAAGACCGCCGAACACAAGCTGGGGTTTTTCTGGCAGCGGCTTACCGAACGGCAGAAGCAGGCGTTGGCCGAAGGGAGCGTCTATCCCCATGAACTGCTGCTCCCCGAAGAAAAGCTGAACCTGGCGCGCCGACTCTGGCGACCGTTGGGTCCGGTGGGGGTGGTTGGCCGGGATTACGCGTCGATCCAGCTCTATCTGCGGCAGGATGGGGAAGAGGCGCGCTTCGACGAACCGATCCTTCCCGCCGGGCTGCTGGTGGATAACGGCCGGTATGGGGTCATCCCCCTGGCCGAGGGGGAAAACCGATTGCGCTTACGGCTCTTGCCGACGCCTTCGGCCGCCGGAACGAACCCCGGTGTAATCCGGTTGCGCTGGTACGGTTCGTCCGCCGAGGCGCCTCGCCAATGGGAGCTGCCCTGGTCCGACGAGGCCATGTATTTCACCGAAACCCTGGCCGGCGGCCTGCTCGAAATCGAAGCCCCGGCGCCGCTGACGGCGCGGGTCTACCGCATCGACAAAGAGCAAGAACGGGAAATTACGCCGGAGCCCGTCTATAACCGCAGTTATCGACCGAGCTCGGATCGTCCCCTGAATTATACCTTGGTCCATGTCGGCGATTCGGCGACACCGCTGCGCGTCGATTTGCGGCTGCTTTTCGATCCCGCACGCCCCCCGGCCGGTTCCGTGGCGGTCGGTTATGAGTTGAGGGATGCCACCGGCAAGCCGGTTCGCACCGGAACCCTTGAGGTGCCCTTGGTCCCCTCGGGTTACGACCGCTTGGCCGATGCGGCCGCCCCCGATCACCTTTCCGACCCGGCGCGTTTCTATTTTCGGCTGCCGCCCCCAGTGGCGGAGATTCGCTTCGTCGCCGACGCGCCGGTCTTGGTGGCGGCCTACACCCGCCCTCCCGATCTGGAACGGGAGGTGCGAGTGCCCGAGGATTACCTGCCCCTGGCCGACGAAGAGCAGCGCCAACCGGCCTGGTTCGGCTTGCGTCCGGCCGACTACGAAACTCTGCTGCGCGAGAATCGCAGCACTTTGCTGCTGCTGCAACGCCGCCCGCCCGAGGCCGATGCGGCCGATCTTGAAATCCGTTCCGGCCGTTATCTCTGGGAGGACTTTCATCCACAAGGAAGCTGGCTGGCCCGGCAGGTGGTGACGCCGGTGAGCGGAGACCGGCCGACCCGCCCCGAGGCGCTGGGCTCCACCTATCGCCCACTGCCGGTGGGGCGGGAAACGGCGCTGGAGCTGCGCGATGCCTACGATCAGCCGTTTTTGGCACCCGAACTCCTCTATTTGCGCGACACGACCGAACCGACCCCCTTTGCCCTGCTGGTCGACGGCCGCCTCCATCATCAGGGGCTGCTGGTCGGTCGCGAAGGGGAACTGTCGCTGCCGCCGCTCCCCGCCGGTCGCCGTCGGGTGATGCTGGAGACCGATTCCGGCGGACGGTTTCTGCTCGATTCCGCCGCCGGGTCGGGACCGGCCTTCCTCAAGCGCCTGGTCAATCGGCTGGACGGCGGCGGGCTGACCTTCACCATCAATCATGGTGTTGGAGCGGAAACCCTCTCCGGGTGGCTCTTCGTCCCTTATGAAACAAGGGAACGCAGTCGGTTGCGGGTGACGTTGCTCGATCTTCCAGCGGCCGGTTCCGGGCCCATCGCCGAATGGACCTTCGCTCGCCGCCGTTTTGATCTGGCTCCGGCCCCCGGCCCGCCGGTGCCGGTGTTGCAGGCCGCCGGCGCGCGGGTGGACGGCGGCCAGGCCTTTTTTATCCCCTTGGGCGGCGATCTGCCGGCCGGCCGCTACCGGCTGCGGGTCGATCTCGAAGCGGGTCCGGGGGGCTACCTGCTGCTGTCGCGGCTGACCCCCGGTCTCAACGCCGAGCGGGTGCTGCTGAGGGAGCGGGATCTGGTGCGGGAGCCAACCGATGATTAGCCGCCTGTTGGCTCTGTGGTTGATGCTTTTGCTTCCGGCCGCCGGACTGGCCGACGAGTTGGCCGGGATGCTCGATACGGCGCGGCGCGGGGGCGCCTACCGGACGCCGCTTCCGGCCGAACTGGCCGCCGCCGAAGCGCTTTTCGAGCGGACCCTGCGCGGCGGCGACGAAGCCTTGGCAAAGGACTGGGAAGAACTGGATCTGCGCCTGAGCGAGGTGCGCGACGGTGGTGAACGTTTTTGGCTGTTGCGCGAACGCTCGGAAAAAACCGGCCGGGGGGTCTATCTCTTCCGCTGTGCCGGGGCGCTCCCCTTGGCCTGGCAGGCGCCTCACGGCTTCAGGGATCTCGACACCGACCGGCTCGCCCTCGATCTGCTGCGGGAAGGGCGGGCGGCCGCCGCGACCTGGAACAGCGTCCCCCGCGACGGCGGGCGCGGCGGGGAACGCGATGCCGACCTGGCGCACCTGCCGGAAAGCTATCTGACCGCCTTCTCGCGGGCTTTCGTCCGGGTCCACCCGGACGGCGCGGTGATCCAGCTCCACGGCTTCGCCCCGGAGGACCGGAAAGACCGGGGCGCGCGGGAAGCCGACCTGATCCTCAGCGCCGGGCATCGGTATCCCGGCTATCGCCTGCGGCAAGTGGCCGACTGCCTCGGCGGCAAGCTGCCCGGCGCGGTCCGCCTCTATCCCGA
>DIVU01000281.1 GCA_002423365.1 Desulfuromonadaceae bacterium UBA6124
GGCTCACCGTGGCCGAGTACTTCCGCGAGGAGGGCGGCCAGGACGTGCTCCTCTTCATCGACAACATCTTCCGTTTTACCCAGGCCGGTTCTGAAGTTTCGGCGTTGCTCGGCCGCATCCCCTCGGCCGTTGGTTATCAGCCGACCCTCTCCACCGAAATGGGCGAGCTGCAGGAGCGGATCACCACGACGAACAAGGGTTCCATTACCTCGGTTCAGGCGATCTACGTCCCTGCCGACGACTTGACCGACCCCGCGCCGGCGACGGCCTTTGCCCACCTCGATGCGACGACCGTTCTTTCCCGTCAAATCGCCGAATTGGGGATTTATCCCGCCGTCGACCCGCTCGACTCCACCAGCCGGATTCTCGATCCCCAGGTGGTTGGCGCCGAACATTACAAGGTCGCGCGTGACGTTCAGTATGTCCTTCAGCGTTACAAGGACCTTCAGGACATCATTGCCATCCTTGGTATGGACGAGCTCTCCGAGGATGACAAGTTGGTTGTCTCCCGCGCCCGGAAGATTCAGCGCTTCCTCTCCCAGCCTTTCCATGTCGCTGAGGTTTTCACCGGCTCCCCGGGCAAGTACGTCGAACTCAAGGATACCATCCAGGGCTTCCAGGAAATCGTCGCCGGCAAGTACGACGACATCCCCGAGCAGGCTTTCTACATGGTTGGTACCATCGAGGAAGCTCTGGAAAAGGCCAAGCAGCTGGCGGCCTGATAGATGTTGTTGCGGTGGGGCACGCAGCCCCACCACTCCGGTAAAGGATGCTCGTAATGGCAGAAAAGCTCAGACTCGAATTGGTCACCCCCTATAAAAAGGCCCTCTCCGAGGAAGTCGATGAGGTCACGGCCCCCGGCACGCTGGGCGAATTCGGCATTCTTCCCGGACATACTCCCCTGCTCACGACCCTCAAGATTGGCGAGCTGTCGTACCGTCGAGGCAGTGAGATCTTTCATCTGGCCGTGAACTGGGGTTATGTGGAAGTTGAAGATGACAAGGTGACCGTCCTGGTGGAAACCGCCGAGCCTGCTGACGAGATCGATCTCGAACGGGCACGGGCCGCCTTGGGCCGTGCCGAAGAGGCCTTGCGCAAGCTCTCTTCCGAGGACAAGGATTTCTTGGTCATGCAGGCAGCGTTGGAACGCGCTTTGATCCGTATTCAGGTTGCTGGTCGGCAGGGACGCTGAAAAGTCACTTGTTGATAACTTGTAAAAAAAGGCGACTCGCAGGAGTCGCCTTTTTTATTGCCGCAGGCGGGAGCCACCCCTTCACTGACCAATTCGGTTATCAATGGTCGCTTTCCTAACCGACCAGTCTTCGCCAGATCCCCGATACGATTGAAAATAACCATGATGAACAGAGCTGCTTCCAGGAAAAACCTTGACATAAAATGTATACTGTATACAATTTGCCGGGGATGAAGGACGACTCATCAGGGGGATGGGAGTATTTCGGTGAGAAAGAAACTAGTCGACAGCCATTTGACTTTACGGGAAAAGATTCTCGAAACCATCCGTGAAGCGATACTCAAGGGTTCCTTGAAACCGGGGGAGAAGGTCGCCGAGCCGGAACTGGCGGAACGTTTTGGTATCAGCCGCACGCCGATCCGGGAAGCCTTCCGCCAGCTTGAATCTGAGGGATACCTGACCGTCATTCCACGTAAGGGCGCGGTGGTCGCCTCCCTTTCCGAACGGGATGTTGAGGAGTTTTACGCAATCAAGAGCGTCCTTGAAGGGTACGCCGCGAGAATGGCCGCCGACAAGCTCAGCGACAAGGATATCGAGCGTCTGGAGACCATCAACGATCGCCTGGAAAAGCTCGCCCGTGAGGGAGATGTCAAAAATTTCTTTCGTGTCCACAGTGACTTTCACGAAGCGTTCATCCGCGCTTCGGGCAATGAGAAATTGCTGGAGTTGATCAGTCAGCTCCTGCTCAAGTTCAATCGCCTGCGCATGGCTTCCCTCTCCCTCCCGGGCAGGATGGAAGTCTCGGTGCAGGAACATCGGAAGCTGCTGGAAGCTTTCAAGGCGCGGGATGGCGAGATAGCGGAGAATCTGGTGACGAAGACCGCGGCTTTCGGCGGCCAGCAGCTGATTCAGAGCATGGCGCAGAAAGAGGGGCGTCCGTTCGAAGGTTCGATTTTACAGCAAGTCGGCGACGTCTGAGAGGCCTAGCTGAATATGGGATAGAGAGCGGCGTTCCGTGTGGGCGCCGTTTTTTTTTGTTTAGGCGAGGGTGTACCGAGCTTTGGAATTGGAGGAAGGTAGATTTTCTTTCATCGGGTAAGGTAAAATATCAACTCGAATAAATATCCCAGCTCTTGAACTTTGCGAGGCCGCTATTGCAGGAACAGCCGACACCCCTGACCCCTTCCCCTGAACGCTCGTCCCTTCCCCCGGTGAGTGAACAGGGATGGTATCCCGTTGATCTGCGGTGTCTCGACCCGGAGATGGTGTCGCCGTGCGATCTCTATCGCAGAACGGGCCAGGAACGTTTCGTGCTCTTCTCCCAGCGCCGGCTCCCCATCGACCGAGCTGTACGGGAACGGTTGCTGACCCATGGCCTGAATTATCTGTATATTCAGGAGGGGGATAGCCCGGTTTATTTCGACTTTCTGAAAAATTCGCTGATTTCCGTCGTTCGCGACCCGCACACCAGCTCGGAAAAAAAGGCCCAGGCGGTCCATGCCTCCTGTCAGGAGATTCTCCGCTGGGCCTTCGATGAACCTCGGGCTCCCTTCGTCCGTCAAGCCCAGGAGGCGATTCTGCCCACGGTCAGCCTGATCATGACCGACGACAGCGCCACCCGGCACCTGATCCGCCTCACCGCCTACGACCATTCGACCTATACCCATTGCACCAATGTCGGGATCTACGGTGTCGCTCTGGCGAAAATCTTCTTCGGTAGCGAATCGATGAAAAAGATGGAAACCTTAGGCCCCGGGTTCTTTCTCCACGATCTCGGAAAGTGTCGGATTCCCATCGAGATTCTTAACAAGCCGGGGGCTTTGACCGACGGCGAGCGCCAGATCGTCAACAAACATCCGGACGACGGGCATATCATGCTCGCCGAAAGCGGGCTGCTTACCGAAGAGGCGAAAATCATCGCCCTTCAGCACCATGAGCGGGATGACGGCAAGGGCTACCCCAATGCCCTGACCGGGGATGACATCCACCCTTACGCCCGCATCTGCCGGCTGGCGGATGTCTACGAGGCCTTGACCGCCGACCGCCCCTACCACCAGCGCAAATCGACCTTCGACGCATTCAAGATCATGTACCAGCAGTTCACCTCGGACCTCGACCGCAAGCTCTTCGAACTCTTCATCCAGCTCTTCGCCGGTTGAGGGATTCCCTCACTCCCCTCCCCTCTTTTCATCGGTTAGTGGCAGGTTTCCTGAACGATACGGTTGACATCGAGGAGGATTTTCGCCTGATTGGCGAGTTTCGCCATCGCCAGGACATATTCGGCGTGGGCCATCATCGGCGGCACCGCTTCGACCTTATCCGCCGAGATGTCGACGATCTCCGTGACCTTCTCGACCAGAATCCCCAATTGACATGGGCTGCCGGTCAGTTCCGTCTCAACGACGATAATGGCGATACGGTCGCCCATCTCCACCGCCGGGCGGCCGAACCAGAGGTTGAGATCGAGCACCGGGATGATGGCGCCGCGCAGGTTCATGAGCCCGCGAAGGAAATGGGGAGATTCGGGAGGTTCGATCAGGGGCTGCCGGCCGACGATCTCCTTGATGTTCATGATGCCGATACCGTACTCTTCACCGGCGGCACCGGCGAAGAGATATTTCCCCTCCTTGCCGATCATCAGTTTGGAAAGGTCGCCGGCGCGGCGCAGCTTGCGGGTTTTCTCCAGGAAGGTCCCGGGTTGCAATGAAGTTTTCGTCTCGGCCGGGGGGATATGCCCGGCGCAGGCCTGATTGGCGAAGCGCAGATCGAGAAAGGCGTCGATGTCGATGCGCTGACCCAGATCCATTTTCTCCACCATGTAATCCTGCATGGCCTTGAGGTCGGCGGCGACGGGATAGAGGTCGTTGGTACGAATGCCGATGGGCTCGGTGAGGACGTTTTCGAGAACCTCCGCCTTGAGCCCGAGAGCGCCCTGGGGATCGAGGAATTTCACTCCGACCAGGGCCGCCTGATCGGGCTGGGCGGCGATGTGGCGCCCGGCCTGAACCATCAGCGCGACGAACTCCTGCACCGCGTCCGGATGCTGGTCGATCAATTCCTGACGGAAGACGGTGACGCAGCAGGGATGGTTTTCCCAGACCTCCCCCGACAGCAGTACCAGTTCGGCGGCACCGGCGGCGATGGCCTTGGTGCCGAGAGGTTCGGCGACCATGAAGCCGGCGGCGCCGGCATTGCCGGTGAGCAGCTCGGGCATGCGGATCGGCGGGACGATCTCCAGGTTGAGATCCCCCGCCGACTTTCCGGCGACACCGGGGTTGAGACCCAGTTCCGACATGTAGATGTGGGTGATGAGGTGGTGGACCGAAAGCTGATGGGGGAGATAGAAGGTTTTGCCCTGAAAAAGGTCCTTGCCCCGGCCCTGACTCATCTTGTTGCGGACCATGATGCTGCCGTTCTTGTGGGCGAGGAGGACCAGTTTGATCGGCACGCCGAAGCCATAGAGGTCGAAAGCCATCGGCGCCAGGATCAGCGCGCCGTCGATCTCGCCGTTTTCCAGATCGGCCGCCACCGGGTTCCAGCTCTGGCAACAGCGGGTCTCCAGCTCGAAATGCCGCGGGGTGATCGCCCCCGACTCGATCAGATGTTTGGCGACGCCGAGAACCAGATGGTCGGTGATCTGAATATGGGCCACGGAAAAACGGACCTTGCCGTTGGCCAAAACCTGCGGGGCGCGGGCCTTGAGCTGCTGTTGTCCGGGGCTGTCACCGGAGAAGGCCGCTTCGATCTTGGCCATCAGATCGTCCGGGGAAAAAGGCTTGGAGACGACGCCGTTGACCCCGGCCTCCACCGCTATCGCCACCTGGGATTTTTCTCCCTGTCCGGTGGCCATAATGAACGGCGTGTTTTTGCGGCGCTCGTCGGCGCGGACCCATTTGAGCAGATCGAGGCCGCTGATGGCGTGCATGTTCCAGTCGCTGACGATGAGATCGACCTGCTCGTCCCCTTGCAAAATTTCCGTGGCGGCTTCCCCGTCGACCACGGCATGGACATTTTCGAAACCGAGTCCCTGGATGATGCGGGTTTCGATCTTACGGGTCGGGGCCGAGTCTTCCACCAGAAGAATGCGAATCTGTTTATCGACGGCCATGGACGGGCCTCCTTCGGAAATTTTGACACGAGATGCTGAACGCTGAAAAAATGCAAAATCTAATCCAATCCGCCGGTTCCGCAGCGGAAGAATCCGGGGAAAAGCTGGAAATTCTTTATCGGGATGAGCATCTGGTGGCGGTCAACAAACCGTCCGGGCTCCTCGTCCATCGCAGTGAGATCGACCGGCACGAAACCCGCTTCGCCCTGCAGCTGGTGCGCGATCAACTGGGGCAATGGGTTTATCCGGTCCATCGTCTCGACCGGCCGACTTCCGGGGTGCTGCTGCTCGGTCTCGACCCCGGAACCGCCCGTCGGTTGGGCGAAGCCTTCGCCGCCGGAGCGGTGGAGAAGACCTATCTCGCCGTGGTCCGGGGCGTTCCCCCGGAAGCGGGGATCATCGATTATCCCCTGACCGAGGAACTCGACCGCCACAGCGACCGGCTGGCCCGTCCCGACAAGGGGCCACAGCCGGCGGTCACGGCATTTCGCCGCCTCGCCACCGTCGAACTCCCCTGCCCCGTCGGCCGCTATCCCACCAGCCGCTACAGCCTGGTCGAGGCGCGCCCGAAAACCGGACGCAAACACCAGCTGCGCCGTCACTTCAAGCATCTCTTCCACCCCCTCATCGGCGACACCAAACACGGCGAAGGACGGCATAACCGCTTCTTCCGCGACAGCTACGACTGCCACCGCCTACTCCTCGCCGCCGTCGAAATCGCCCTCCCCCACCCCATGAGCGGCCAACCGCTCCGCATCAACGCTCCCCTCGACGAAAACTTCGCGGCGGTGATCGAAAAACTGGGATGGAAGGAGGCGGTGCCGGAACGGTGGAGGAGGAAAGGGTAAGGGGAAAATAGTGTGGAAATTACATGGATTCCCGACTTGACGGGGATTTAACGGAAGGAATTGATTAAAAATCAATGAAGCAAAAGGAACTCAAGGGGTTTTTAAAATCACGCTGCGTCAAAATTCCGTCAAGCACAAGTGATGTTCCGTTTTTTGACGTAGGCCGCACCTATCCCCAGCGGACATCCGAAGGAAGTTATGATTAAAAAAAGCTCCAAACAAACTAGTCTCGATCAAGTTGATCGAATATGCATTATTAGATGTTTGTAAAATTCGTGATGAATCGCAATAACCAATCTAATATCGGTATTTAATACCTCTATTAGTACTTTTCATGATTCTTTAATTCGGGCACGTGCAATGCATCGAGTGGTTCTCGCCGGCAATAGAGGAGGCAATTAGCGCTTTGCCCAATGAATTTCATCCACGGGAGGTACTATGAAAAATCTGCGACTTGCTACAAAAATCAGGCTCCTCGCTATTCCGTGTGGGTAATGGTATGAGAAGGTGACTCACACCACTGCCCGGAGGTTTTGCTTTTCACCATGAATCCTGAATCACTTTTTGGCGTTGCGCTCGGAATTACCCCGCCCTGGGAGGTTGTCGGCGTCGAATTTTCCCAGGAGAACAAGCGGCTCGACATCCGCATCGATTTCCCCAAAGGCGCGCAGTTCGCCTGCCCCGTCTGCGGCGCCGAAGTCCCAGTTTACGACACGACCGAGAAGAGCTGGCGGCATCTGAACTTCTTCCAGTATGAGGCCTATCTGACCGCCGGGTGCCGCGCACCAACTGTCCCAACGCAGGTTGTGGCATCAAGCAGGTGGTCGTGCCCTGGTCCCGCGCCGGTTCCGGGTTTACTCTGCTGTTCGAGGCCCTGGTGATGGCTCTGGCCCGGCAGATGCCGGTCAATGCCATCGCGGACCTACTCAATGTTCACGATACCCGCCTGTGGCGGATTATTCGCAGCTATGTCGATGCCGCCCGCGCCGCCGAGGACTTCTCCGGCGTGACCCGTCTGGGTGCCGATGAAACCAGGGGGCGCGAAGGGGGTCATATCTTGCTTTGCTACAACTCTAAAGGCATCTACCCTTAATCCCCCGTCTTTTTCCCAATCCGTCCTCTCCAGCAGCCCTCCGGTCTTTTTCTGGTCTCGACCTTGTCGACCGGCCTTGGTTGCGTTACGGTTATAGCATTGATTTTGCCTGTCGTGGTTGCTGTCGCCGGGGGATGATTCGTTGTCGTGCCGCTTCGGGATTTTGTCCGCTGGCGGCTTTTGTCATTTAAAAGGCCGTTGCTGGGGCGCTCCATCTTCCTGGTCGTACCGAAGCCCCACCCGGGCGACAATCCGGCAGGCGCTCCCTTAACCTCACCAGCAAAGGAGAGAACCATGGGATTCTTCAGTAAAATTCTCGCCAAGCTCGGCATCGGCAGCGATACCGCGGAGGCCGCCCCGACCCCTGGCGCGGCGGCCTCCACTGCGGCCCCGGCCGCTCAGTCGTCACCCAAGCCGGTCGCCGTGGTCGACGTCGTCGCGCAGCTGGAGCAGCGCGCGGCGGCGAATCCGCAGAAGCTCAACTGGCGGACGTCCATTGTCGATCTGTTGAAGCTTCTCGAAATCGACAGCAGCTTCACGGCGCGCAAGGAGCTGGCCGTGGAGTTGGGCTGTCCCGCTGATTTGATGGGCGATTCGGCGAAGATGAACATGTGGCTGCACAAAACCGTGCTCGTCCGCATCGCCGCCAGCGGCGGGAATGTGCCCCCGGATCTGCTCGACTGAGCCGCGCCCGGGTTGATGAAGAAGACAATCTAATTATTCAAGGAGGATAAGGATGGGTTTCATCGTTTCTTTGATTATCGGCGGGCTTGTCGGTTGGCTGGCGAGCATCGTCATGAAAACCAACGCGCAGATGGGCATGATCGCCAACGTGCTGGTCGGTCTGGTCGGTTCATCCCTGGGCTTCTGGCTCGCCGGAATGCTCGGTATCGCCCCCGCCGGCGGCATCTTTCGCTTTGTCATCGCCATCGCCGGCGCGGCGCTGTTGATCTTCATGCTTGGCAAGGCCGGTTTCTTCCAAAAGAAATAACGCCCAGTCCTTCACGCAAACCTATGAACGAAAACGCCCGTCGCCTTTTGTGGCCACGGGCGTTTTCGTTGTCATGGGGTCGTGGTGCCGCGATCGGTACGATCTGAAGGGGGAAAATTGGATTGCCTGTAGCCATAGGATTTCGAGCCGTGACCCTATGGCGAGTTTGCCAAATTTCCACATTTGCCACCCCTTTGCCGTTTTCCAGGAATGCCGTCTTGACAGAATAAGCGAGCCTGCTAGAAATTAGAATATTAGGAAATATCAATTTAACAAAACAAGGTATGAAAGGAGGCGTTTCAGATGTGGAAAGCTCGTTTTCTCTCGTTGTTATTGGTCCTGGTGCTTTG
The DNA here is from genome assembly GCA_002423365.1 of Desulfuromonadaceae bacterium UBA6124. Classification (GTDB taxonomy): domain Bacteria; phylum Desulfobacterota; class Desulfuromonadia; order Desulfuromonadales; family Trichloromonadaceae; genus Trichloromonas. The sequence goes on from DIVU01000281.1 coordinate 8,583, forward strand.
CCCGTTAAGCGTCCAGGGGAAAGGTTTCAGCACCATCTATGTGCTGGGCGACAGCCTCTCCGACCAAGGGAATCTGTTTCAGGCGACCTACGACCTGCTGGATCTGGGGATCCCCGTTGAAAACTATTACTATCTGGGTCGATTCGCCGAGGGTGAAATTTATATCGACCAGCTTGCCGCCAAACTGGAGCTGTCCGTTGTGGCGACGCATTTTGGAGGCAGCAACTTCGCCTACGGCGGATCGCGAACCGATTACAACACCGTGGAGCAAGTTCTCCCTCGCGCGGCGTATCCTTGGTCGCTGAACCTGCAACGGGAGGCCTTTGCCGCGCGAGGGATCGCGGATCCGGAGGCACTCTACGTGGTTTTTTCCGGCTCCGACGATGTGACGGACCTGGTCGGAGCGGTGCTGACTCAGGGACCCGCAGTTGCCGCGCCCATGATCGCAGAGGTCGTCGTGGGCATCAGCCGGGTGATCGAAGCGTTCATCGTCGCCGGCGCCCGCGACATCCTGGTCCCCTTGGTTCCCGATCTGGGGTTGGTCCCCCGGGTCATCGAACAAGACCCGTTGCCGGGGTTCCCGCTCGACTCGAAATTGGTCGCGCAAACGGCCACCGCCCTGACGGCGCAGCTCAATACGGCCATCGTGGCGATGTTGAAAAATTATCCCCAGGCCAACATTGTTGTTTTTGACACCTTCACCATGCTTCAGAACGTGATCGCCGCCCCCGCGAACTATGGCTTCGAAAATGTCAGCGCAGCCTGTTACAGCGGTTTTGTGGATACTCCCGGTCCGGAACAAACGATTTGCGACGATCCCTCGGGCTATCTTTTCTGGGATAACGAGCATCCAACCACCGCCGGGCACCAGATGCTTGCCGAGCAGATGCTGCAAACCTTGATCGAGGCGATGATGGCGGAGTTCGCCGACGAGCTGACGCAACTTGATCTTCTTTCGCCTCCCCTGATGCAAGAACTCGCCGTGATACAGAAGCTGCTGGCCGACGATAACCAGACCAACGACGTCGCCGCCATCGCCAATCTGAAAGCGATTTCCAAATTTCTCGAAAAACTGGGGAGTTCCTCCCTGGTTGCTAGCGACACCGATCCCTTGAGCGCCCGTGCCCTGAAAATCGCCGAACTGATCGAGGCGAATATCCTCTGACCGGCTTCCGAACCCCAAGGCACATCCTTTCGAGCCCCCATGGCGTTATGCTCCGCCATGGGGGTTTTCGCATTAACGGTCAGCGAAAACATCGGGGTCACGGCTGAAATTCAGTAGTTTGATGAACCAGTTTTTCCAGGGGATCGTCTTTGACCTCCCATAAAAAACGCCCGTAGCTATTTCGGCCACGGGCGTTTTTGCTGTTATGTGAATGTTTTCAGTCGGTGCTTTCCGGCGGCTTCGCCTCCTCGCCTTCTTCATCCTCCTCTTGCGGTTCGGCCTTTTTCTTGCCGAAAAAGCGGGCGCCGAGGGCGCCGACTTCGTAGAGGACATAGAAGGGGACGGCGACGGAGATTTGCGAAAAGACGTCCGGCGACGGCGTCAGGATGCCGCCGACGATGAAGGCGGCGAGCAGGGCGTATTTCCGGTTCTTGGCCAACCATTTGTAATCGACCACGCCCATACGGGCGAGGAAAAAGATCACCACCGGGAGTTCAAAGACCAGACCGAAGGCCAGCAGCAACTGGGACGACAGGGTCAGATAGCTGCTCATGGAGAGCATGGCGTTGATGCCGGCGACGCTGGTGCCGTAGCCGATGAGAAAGGTGAAAACGGTGGGAAAAACGAAAGTGAAACCGAAATAGGCGCCGGCGCCGAAGCACAGGCAACTGACCAGGACGAAGGGAATGGCGAAGCGTTTTTCGTGGGCGTAGAGCCCCGGGGCGATGAAGCCCCAAATCTGCCAGAGGATGATCGGCAAGGCCACCATCACCCCGGCGATGGCGGAGATCTTGAGATAGGTGAAGAAGGGCTCGGTGGCGTTGATGAAAACCAGCGAGCTGCCCTCGGGGAGGGCGGCCCGCACCGGGCCGGCGATGAACTGGAAGAGTTTTTCGGCGACGACATAACAGGCGCAAAAGGCCAGGAACCAGGAACCCGCGGCGATCATCAGGCGCTTGCGCAGCTCTTCAAGATGGGCGGTGAGAGGCAGCTGATCATCCGCCATGGGTGGGGTCCTTGGTTTCCTGGCGGGGAGCCTCCCCCTGGCCGGG
>DIVU01000343.1 GCA_002423365.1 Desulfuromonadaceae bacterium UBA6124
GTTCCTCGATCAGATAGACCTCACGAGCGCCGGCCGATTCGGCCGATTCCTTGACCGCGCGCTTTTCCACCTGGGTGATCCCCGAGGGGACACAGATGACGATGCGCGGCCGTACCAGGGTCTTGCGGTTATGGACCTTCTGGATGAAATAGCGGAGCATTTCTTCGGTGATGTCGAAATCGGCGATGACGCCGTCTTTCATGGGGCGGATGGCAACGATGCTGCCCGGGGTGCGGCCGAGCATCTTTTTGGCTTCCTTGCCTACGGCCAGAACCTTGCGTCCCCCCACGCTGTCCTTCTGCACCGCCACCACGGACGGTTCGCTGACGACGATGCCCTTGCCTTTCAGGTAAACGAGGGTATTGGCGGTTCCCAGGTCGATGGCGAGATCATTGGAAAACATCCCCCAGATGGCATCAAATAGATTAAACATAGAAAACTTGAGCTCCTTTCGGGCGCGGGCTTGCAACTGAGGAAAAGGGCATTCACCCTATCAAAAAGACTCGGGCATTTCAAGCTGGAAAAAGGAAAAAGATATTGCATTTGCGCAGTTGATTGTCTAACATGATGGGCTGTTTCCAGGCCCTTAAACCACACAAAGGAGTCTTCCCCAGCATGCTGGATTTGATCCGGAAAAAGCAGAAATCGGTCTTCATCAAACTGGCGTTCGCCATTATCATCCTCAGTTTTGTCATCGGCTACGCCATGCTTACCTCGCCCGGCGACAGCGGCGACGCCCAGGGTAACAGCGTGGCGGTGACCATTGACGATGCCGCGATCAGTTTCGCCGATTATCAAAGCGCCTACAGCAATCTTTACAGCCTCTACCAGAACATCTACCGGGAACAATTCACCCCGGAGCTGGAAAAACAGCTGGGTCTGCGCCGCCAGACGCTCGATATGCTCGTCGAGCAGGTGCTGCTTTCCCGCGAGGCGACCCGTCTCGGGCTCAAGATCGGCGACAAGGAACTGGTCAGCGCTATCGCCGGCGTTCCCGCCTTTCAAGAAAATGGCGCCTTCAACAAGGACCGGTATCTGCAGGTACTGGCTTATCAACGCCTGACCCCGGAGGAGTTCGAAGGCCGCCAGCGCCAGCAGCTGCTGGCGGAAAAGGCGCGCGAGGCGATCATCGGTCAGGTCGAAGTCGGCGATGCCGATATCGACGAAGAATATCGCCGGCAGAATGAGCAGATCAACCTCGCCTTCGTGCGGCTGACGCCGGCCCGGTTCGAAGATCGGGTGCGGATCGACGAAGACGGGCTCAAGGCTTTCTTCGAAAGCGCCAAGGAAACATTCCGCCTCCCCGAAACGGTGGCCCTGCGCTACCTCCTTTTCGACCCGGCCCGTTATGCCGGGGAGGTTGCCGTTGCCGACGAGGACCTCGAAAAGTACTACCGGCGCAATCTCGACAAATTCGACATCCCCGAACAGGTCAAGGTGGCTCATATCCTGATCAAGGTCCCCCTTGACGCCGATCCGGCGACCCGGGAGAGCCAGCGGCAGCGTGCCGACAAGGTGCTGGCCGAGGTCAAGGAAGGCAAGGATTTCGCCGCCTTGGTGCGGCAAAATTCCGATGACCAGAGCACCGTCCCCAAGGATGGCGACCTGGGTTTCTTCTCCCGCGGCGTCATGGTTCCCGAATTCGAGCAGGCCGCTTTCGCCATGAAGCCCGGGGAAACCAGCGAAATCGTCACCACCCCCTTCGGCTATCACATCATCCGCTGTGACGGTTACATCGAGCCGGGAATCAAGCCTCTGGAGGAGGTGCGGGACGAGGTCAAGGCCGAGGTTGTCGCCGAGAAGAGTCGGCAGCTGGCCCTGGAAAAGGCCATGGATGCCTACAATATCAACCGCAAGACCGGCGATCTGGAAAGCGCCGCTCAGGCCAATGCCTTGGAGATTCGGGAAACCGGTTTTTTCGAGCGTGACGGCGAGATCGAGGTCCTCGGCGCCTCGCCGGAGATTTCCTCCGCCGCCTTTGCCCTGGGAGAAAAGGATCTGGCCCGGCCCCTCGTTCTGCCGCAGGGGGTGATTCTTTTCGGCTTGAAAGAGCGGCATGAGAGTCGCGTCCCCGAGTTGAGCGAAGTGCGCGGCGCGGTTGAAGCGGCCTATCGCAAGCAGCGGTCCCAGGAATTGGCGCGCGCGGCGGCGGATGAGCTCCTTGCCGCCCTGCAAGCCGGTGGCGCGCTGCAGGAGCGGGCGGCGGCCGAGCGGCTGAGTGTCGAAGAAACCGGTCTCTTCAGTCGGGCCTACGGCGAATTTCTCCCCCGTCTCGGCAATGCCCCGGAACTGGCCAAGGCCGCCTTCGCGTTGGAGAAGGAGCAGGCGGCGGTGACCTCCGTCCATGAAGTCGACGGCACGTTCGTGGTCGCCCTACTCAAGGAGCGGCAGGCCGCCGACCCGGCAACCATCGACGCCGCCGGTCGCGAGGAGCTCAAGGGGATGGTGCTGACCCGCAAGAAAGAAGAGTTGTTCAAAGAGAAGATGGCCGCCCTCAAATCAGAGGCGAACATTGTCGTTTCCCCCGCCATTCAAGCCTCGATCGAAAAGGACATTTAAGGCATGTCAACGACACTGACCCAGAGCAATTTCAGCGATCTCAAGCTCGTCACCCGGGGCAAGGTTCGGGATATCTACGACCTGGGCGAATACCTGCTGCTGGTAACCACCGACCGCATCTCCGCCTTCGATGTCATCATGAACGAAGGCATTCCGCACAAAGGTTTCGTGCTGACCCAGATCTCCAAATTCTGGTTCGAGCAGATGGCCGACATCATTCCCAACCATATCGTCGCCACCGAAGTGAGCGATTTCCCGGCCATTACCCACCAGTACCGCGACCAGCTCGCAGGGCGCAGCATGCTGGTGAAAAAAGCCAAGCCGCTGCCCGTCGAATGCATCGTGCGCGGCTATGTATCGGGTTCGGGCTGGAAGGAGTACCAGCAGGCCGGCAGCATCTGCGGCATTTCCCTCCCCGCCGGACTGCTGGAGAGCCAGCAGCTCCCCGAGCCGATCTTTACTCCTTCGACCAAGGCGGAACTCGGTGAGCACGACGAGAACATCCCCTTCTCCAAGGTGGTTGATCTTTGCGGCAAGGAGATTGCCGACACCATCAGCAACACGACCCTGGAGATCTACAAGCGCGCCCGCGATCTGGCCGATACCAAGGGGATCATCATCGCCGACACCAAGTTCGAATTCGGCATTTTCGAGGATCGGGTGATCTGGATCGACGAAGCCCTGACCCCCGACTCCTCGCGCTTCTGGCCCAAGGATCTCTATCGTCCGGGCGGCCCGCAGCCGAGTTTCGACAAACAGTTTCTGCGCGACTATCTCGAAACCCTCGACTGGGGCAAAAAAGCTCCGGCACCGCCGTTGCCGGCGGAAATCGTGCGCAAGACCGGCGAAAAATATATCGAGGCGCTTTATCGCATCACCGGGATGAAGCCCTGACGGGAAGTGATCGGAAAAACCGGGCCGGGGCCATGCTCCGGCCCTTTTTGTTGGAGCGGCTCGTGCCGATGGGCAACATTCGTCGAAAATTTTTCCCCGCCGTGGTTGTCGGCCTCCTGCTTTCGGGCTGCGCTTTGTCAGCGGGAAGCGCCTCGACGGTCGAGGCACATCTGGCTCGCGCCGATGCCCTGGTCGAGCAGCGGGATTACCTCGGCGCGGCCGAGGCGGTGGGGCGCGCCTCGCGGCAGCGGCCCGGGGTGCCTTCTCTCGTTCTTCGCCAGGGGGAATTGCTGGAAGCCGCCG
>DIVU01000058.1 GCA_002423365.1 Desulfuromonadaceae bacterium UBA6124
GTGAGATCGAGTCGCGGCTGGTAGTGTAGCAGCAGTTCCTCCTTTTCCAAGGCCCGGCGCAGTCCGGTTTCGATGGCCAGTCGGGCGTTGACCTTCTGATTCATCGCCTCGGCGAAGAACTGGAAGCTGTTCCGGCCATGTTCCTTGATGTGGTACATGGCGGTGTCGGCTTTTTTGATCAGGATTTCGAGACTGTCGCCGTCATCGGGGTAGATGGCGATGCCGATGCTGGCCGTGAGAAAAATCTCCCGGTCCCCCAGAATGAAGGGGAAGGCCAGGATGGAGCGAATATTTTCCGTGGCGGTGACGACGTCGTCCATGCGCCGGATGTCGGTGAGCAGGATGACGAATTCGTCGCCGCCGAGGCGCGCCAGGGTGTCGCAGGTGCGCACGAAGGACCCGACCCTCGTGGCGACATGACGGAGCAGCTCGTCGCCGGTGGTATGGCCGAGGGTGTCGTTGACGACCTTGAAGTTGTCCAGGTCGAACATCAGCAAGGCGACTTTCTTGCCGCCGCGACGGGCCAGTTCGGCCGCCTGGTTGAGGCGGTCGACCAGAAGCGAGCGGTTGGGCAGGCTGGTCAGACTGTCGTGGGTGGCCTGATGCAACAGTTCCTGCTCGAAGCGCCGGCGGTCGGTGATGTCGTGGAGCATCAGGCACAGCGCCTCGCCGTCGTCATGAGGAATATCCGTGGCCAGGGCCTCCACGGTCATGATCATGCCGTCCCGGTGGCGAAGGGGGAGTTCGCGGATTTCCCGGCGACAACGGGCGATTTCCTCATCGGCTTGGTGCATGGGGAGATTCAACAGGTCATGAATATCCCGGCCAAACAACTCTTCTCTTTCAAAACCAAGCAGTCCGGCGGCGGCGGGATTGGCTTCGATGACGGTTTTTTCTTCCGGGTGCAAGAGCAGAATCGCCTGATTGGTCCGTTCCAGGACCGTGCGATGGCGGAGGTCCGAGCGTTGAATGCGGATATGGGAGAGGGTCAGCCGACTCCATATCCGCTGAATGACCAGGGCGCAGGCGAGTCCGACCAAGGCGAACCAAGTCATGAAATAGAGGATGGCCTTACGCCCCTCTTCAAGGATGCTGCGCGGCGCGTCGACACGCAGAATCAGGACCGGTTCGCCGTAAATGTCCGGGAGCAAAACGAAGCCCGAAAGGGTGTGATCGTCGACGGCTCGCTGCGTGCGTTGCACCCCCGTTTCCATGGTGGCGCGGGCGGCGGCGAAATCCTCTGGCAGGTCGGCGGCGGCAAAGGGGAGGATGCTCATGGAGAGTTGGATTGTTTCGGCCAGGGTGCGCACCTCCTCGTCGTCGAGTCGGCGGCCCAGGACCATGGCGCCCTGCACGGGACCGGTATATTTGCTGGTGAGGACCGGCTGGGAGACGACCAAGAAGGGACCTTGGGGGAGCATGAGCAGGCCGGAAACGCTATCTTCGGGCGTTGACAGCGCGACCAGTTGTTTCCCGTGGCGCAGGTGGCTCTCCAGTCCTTCCGGCAACGGGACGTATTGCTCGCTGTCGAGATCGAAACCCTGGGCGTAGACCTTCTCCCCACGAGAGTTGATGAAGGCCAGGGCATTGAGACGCAGCTTGGGATAGATTTCAATGGTGAGGTTGGTTTCGATGAATTCGGTGTTGCCGTCCTGAACGAAGCGGTAGGCGTCGTCCCAGCCAGCGTAGTCGGCGCAGGTGGTGGTCAGCTTGGCCAGTTCTTCCTGAAGGATACGGGTCGCCCGGTCGAGGTTTCGGTCCATGTCCCGCGCCTCGACCTCGGTGAAGCTGTCGATGAGGATGTAGCGCGCGCCAAGGAAGAGAATGCCGAGGAAGAAGGCTAAAGAGACGGCGATAATCAGCAGGGAGCGCCCGGAGTTGTGGGACGTTCGCGGCAGGGGGCTCATGGCGTTTCGCTTTCTCCGCTGGTCACTACCCGGTCGCGGCCGGTGCCCTTGGCCCGGTAGAGGGCCTCGTCGGCGCGGGCGATGAGGCCGTCGATGCTTTCACCGGGGCGCAACTGGGCGACCCCGGCGCTGATGGTGACTCCGGCGCTGGTGTCTTTTTCTCCGGGCACCTGCAATTCCTTGAATCGCAGGCGTACCCGTTCCGCGGCCTGCGCTGCCTGGTCCAGGTTGGCTTTGAGCGCCCCCACGAGAAATTCCTCCCCGCCGTAACGGCAGAGAATGTCGTATTCCCGCAAGGTGTTGCGAAGCACCTCGGCGGTTTCCTGCAAAATCCGGTCGCCGACGAGATGCCCGTGGCTGTCGTTGATACTTTTAAAGTAGTCGATGTCGAGCAGGATGACGGAAAGGGGGTCGCCGAAGCGGGTGCTCCGGCGAAATTCCTCGTTCAGGCGGCGGTAGGTTTCGCGACGGTTGAGCAGGCCGGTGAGGAAATCCCGGGTGGCCATCTCCAGGAGCTTTTTTTCCGCGTTTTTCAGATCCTTGATAAAGACCCGGGAGATAAAGAGGATCACGGCGAAAATCAGGCAGACTAGGCCGATCGCCGAGGCGAAGAGATAAAAGCGGTTTCCGCGCATCTGCGCCAGAGTCGCCGTGGCGTCGAGAGAAACGCTGATCCCCCCGCGGACCACCCCGGGACGGTAGCCCTGGGCGGCGTGGCAGGGCATGCAGCTTTCCTTGGTGGGAAGCGGCGCCATGTAGCGGAAGATGTTTCGCCCGTCTTCCTCAACGTAACCGTATGCCTCCGTCTCCCCCCGGGCGAATTTTTCCAGGGACTGGCGCTCGAAAGCGTCGGGGGCGTTTTGCGGATTCAGGGGCAAGAGGCTGGTGATGTGGAAGCGGAAGAGTCCCTGACCGGCGGCGATCTCCGAAATCTCGCGGGTAACCAGGGCGGGATTTTTCAGGGTGTAATGGTTCCCCTCCTGGTCCTGGATGACGACCTTCAGCCCCGGAACTTTCAGCAGGTATGGGTTGACCTCCATTCCCGGGGCGAGGGGGACGTAAACCCCGCCGTGCTGGGCGAGCCAGTCGCGGGTCAGTACTATTTCCTGGAAGAAGGCCTGCCCCTGTTGACGCAGCTGGTCTTCGATGAGCTGGTTGGCCTTGTAGCTGAAACCCCAGAAGACCGAAACCAGAATCAGGCAGATGGCGAGAAAAATCCCCCCCAGGTACTTGCGGACGAAGCCGCTGCTGGAAGAGGGTTCCGTGGAATCGGTCAAGCGCGGTTCGATCATGCGGGGTGCCCTTGGTGGCGTGGAAAGCTGCCTGGGTATTATTCGGGAGGAATTTTATCATGATTTCTTGCAGTGAACAGAGCGGCGAAAGACAGGAATGGATTCTTCCTCAGCGCGCGCCGGTGTTCCTGGGAGCGGTAATTCACAGTGGGAACACGCAATTCCCGCGCCGCTTCTTGCAGACGTTTCGTCTGTGTATACCGCTGTCGACGAATCTTTAACCTTCAGTGTTTTTTTACTTGGTACGCTAGTTGCTCGAAAGTAGCCCTTGAGGATATTTTTGGTCATTTGCCGGAAATTTGACATCGGCCCTTATCCCGCCGTGTCATTCGTCCGATCGCGGCCGTCCCCCCTTGCTCATCAGGATTCCACCATGTCGCGTTGTGACCTGATTGCCGGACTGCTGCTGGGCCTTGTCGGCTTTGCCGTCAACTGGTTCAAGCTGCCCCTCTTCTTTGACGTCGACTTCCTCTTCGGCTCGATTTTCAGCATGTACGCCCTGTTGCGCTTCGGCTTGCGGGCCGGGGTGCTGGCGGCGCTGATCGCCGCCAGCTGCACCTGGCTGCATTGGCAGCATCCCTGGGCGATCCTCACCTTCAGCGCCGAAGCCCTCTTTGTCGGTTGGCTGTTGACCCGACGCCGGCTGGAGTTGATGACCGGCGCCCTGATCTATTGGTCCACGGTCGGCTTGCTGCTGGTCTGGCTCGGCTATCATGGGCGCATGGGCTTAATCCTTGACGCGACCCTGTTGGTGGCGCTCAAGCAGGGGGTCAACGGTCTGCTCAATGTCCTGCTCGCCGAACTTCTGTTTTTGTTCACACGCCGCGATACCCGGCACAGTCCGCTCTTTTCCCTGCGCGAACGTTTGCGCATCATCTTGCAAGGCGTGGTGCTGATCCCCGCTTTTCTGGTGGTTTATCTGGATATCACCGACTCTTTCCGCACGCAGATGGAGTTCATGCGGCAGACGGCCGTGCGTGCTAGCGATGTCGCCACGCTGGTCGTCGCCAACTGGCTTGCGGAGGAGCGGCACAAGGTCCTCTTTCTCGCCGATCTGGTGGGGGATCCGGAGACCGCTTCGTCTGACGAGATGCAGCGGATTCTTGACTCTTTCCGGGGCGCGCACGACGATTCCTTCCGGTTGGGGGTGCTCGACAGCCGCCATGTCACCCGCGCCTTCTCGCCGGCCCTGGATGAGTTCGGAAAATCGACGGTCGGGGAGGATCTCAGTGATCGCCCCTATGTCGAGCGATTGCGGGAGGTGGATCGCCCGGTGTTGCACGAGGCTTTCATGGGGCGCATCGGTACCCCCGGACCGCGTCTGATCCTTCTTGCGCCGCTCTGGTCGGGGGGGGAATACCGGGGGAGTGTCTTCAACGTCCTGGCCCTGGCCCATCCGGAAGGGTTGCTTCGAGGACTGGTCGTGCATCGGGAGAAGGTTGTCGAAATCACCGTCGTCGACGAGCGGCGCCGGGTGATTCTATCGACCCGACCGGAGCGAAAAGCCCTCGACCCCTTCACCCTCCCCATCAACGGGAGTCTGCAAGACTCGGGAGGGGTGATGCAATGGCTTCCCGAGACCCGGCCAGGTGTTGGGGCGATGGAGCGTTGGACCCGCTCCTTCTTCCTGCGCGAGACCGACCTGTCCCCGGACGACGATTTTCAGCTGGTGCTGGAAGTTTCCCTGGCCCCGTCCATCCGTTTGATTACCCGGCAAACCTCCATCACCCTGGGGGCACTTGCCCTGGTCATGCTGCTGGTGCTGGCCTTGTCCCGCTGGATCAGTCAGCGCATGCTGCAACCGATCGCCGCCCTCGGCACGGCGACTCGGCAACTCCCCGACCGCCTCCTGCAGGGGGAGCGTATCGCCTGGGCGCCGGCCATGGTCTGGGAGGAAGAGGAACTGCAAGAGAACTTCCGGCGGATGGAAGAGGCCTTGCAGGGAAGTTTCGACGAGCTGACCGCCATGAAGCAAAACCTGGAGGCTCGGGTCGCCGCACGGACCGCTGAGCTTGCGGAAAATCGCCGCTTTCTGGCCGATCTCATCGAAAACAGTGGCACGTTGATCTTCGTCAAGGATCGTGAGTTGCGCTATGCTATCGTCAATCGCTCCCTCGAAAAGGTGACTGGGATGACGCGGGGGGCCACTTTGGGGCGCAGCGATGAGGAACTCTTCCCCGAGGAGGTCGCTCGCCAATTCCGGGAAAACGATTTAGAGGTCATGGCCGGCGGTCGGATGCTGGTCTTCGATGAAATCCTCGATGGACCTCAGGGGACGCGCCACTTTCTGTCCATCAAATTTCCCACCCACGATGCCGAAGGCCGGGTAAACGGGGTCTGTGGCATGTCCACGGATATCAGCGAGCGTATCCTGGCCGAGCGCGAACTGCTCCGGGCGAAAGAGGTCGCCGAGGCGAGCGAACGGGACAAGGCGGCGAGCGAGGAACGGCTGAACCTGGTGCTGGACGGCGCCCAGGATGCCTTCTGGGATTGGGATCTGGTCCACGAGCGGATCGACTTCAGCAGCCATTGGGCGGCGATGCTCGGCTATGGCCGGGAAGAACTCGAACCCTATGGTGAGTCCTGGGAGCGGCTCGTTCATCCCGAGGACAGGTCCGAGGCCGTGGAGAAAATTAGCGCCCATCTGGAGGGACGCACTCCCTTTATCGAGGTCGAGTATCGGGTGCGAAGCAAAAGCGGGGAATGGAAATGGATTCTCGACCGGGGCAAGGTGGTGGTGCGGGCTGCCGACGGCAAGCCGCTGCGCGCCGCCGGCACTCACGCCGATATCACCCGGCGCAAGTTGATCGAAGAAGAGCTGCAGACCAAAAGTGCCATGCTCAAGCAGGAGATCAACCAGCGGATTCTGGCTCAGGCGGAACTCAACGAGAAGCAGGAGCAGCTGGAAATGCTCAACCGCTCCTTGTGCGAACAGGTGGAAAAGTCGGTCGCCGAACTGCGGCAGAAGGATCAGGTGCTCATCAGTCAGGGGCGGCAGGCGGCCATGGGGGAGATGATCGGCAACATCGCCCACCAGTGGCGGCAGCCCTTGAACGCCCTGGCCATGCTCATCACCAACCTGCAGTTTGCCTGGCGGGACAGGGATCTGAGCGACGACTATCTGGAGGAATCGGCCGCCACCGCCCATCGCCTGATCCAGAAGATGTCCACCACCATCAACGATTTCCGCGACTTCTTCAGCCCCGACAAGGTGATGACGACCTTCTCCGCTCTCAGCCAGATTCGGCAGGCGATCGCCTTGGTGGAGTCGGGCTTCAAGGCCAACAATATCACGATTTCCGTCGAGGCCGATGAGGACTGCCAGGTCAAGGGCTTTCCCAACGAGTATTCCCAGGTGTTGCTTAACCTGCTCGGCAACGCCAAGGACGCCATTCTGCAGCGCCGTCCGGACACCGGGCGGGTAATCATCACCCTGGCCGTCGAGCAGGGGCGGGGGGTGGCGCGGGTCCGCGATAACGGCGGCGGCGTGCCGGAAACGATTATCGACAAGATCTTCGATCCCTACTTCTCCACCAAAAGCATGGGGACCGGCATCGGTCTCTATATGTCCAAGACGATCATTGAGCGCAATATGCACGGAACCATTACTGTCCGTAATATCGAAGGCGGGTGCGAATTTTCCGTGGCCCTGCCGCTCGCGGAGCAGCCATGACGACTATCGATGAGCAGGATCAGGCGTTTTTGAAAGGACTCACCCTCCTTTATGTGGAGGATGAGGAGGAAGTACGGACGCAGTTCGTCCGTTTTCTTTCGCGACTGGTCGGCAAATTGCTGGTCGCCCGTAACGGCGAGGAGGGCTTGGCGATTTACCACGGCCAGGCGCCGCACATGATTCTCACCGATATCCTCATGCCCGTTCGGGATGGCCTGGAGATGGCCCGGGAGATCCGCGCCGTCGACCGGAAGATCCCGATCCTCCTGCTGACCGCCTTCGAGCAGATCGAATATCTCAAGAATTCGATCAATATCGGCGTCGACAAGTATGTCACCAAGCCGGTCGATGGTCTGCACCTGCAACGGACCCTGCTGGAATGCGCGCGCCGTCTGCGCCTGGACCATGACCTGCACAGCGCCGCTCAGACCGATCCCCTGACCGGCCTGGCCAACCGCCGCGAACTGATGAACCGCTTCAAGGCCGAGAGTGCCCGGTTGGAGCGGCACGGCGGCGTCTTTTCCTTTCTGCTCGCCGACATCGATCACTTCAAGCTGGTCAACGATACCTTCGGCCATCCGGCGGGGGATCAGGTGCTGAAGCGCGTCGCCGAAGTTTTGGCGAAATCGACGCGCGCCGAGGACGTCTGCGGCCGTTGGGGGGGGGAGGAATTCCTGCTGCTGCTGGCCAATACCGACGAGGCGGCGGCGCTGTCGGCGGCGGAAAAGCTGCGCCTGGCGGTGGGGGGACTGGTGACGGTCTGGGAAGGGCAGCCCATCGCCGTCACCCTCAGCTTCGGGGTTGGCTCGTATCGCCCCGGTATGAGTCTGGACGACAGCATCAAGGCCGTCGACAAGGCCCTCTATCGGGCCAAGGCGAATGGGCGCAACCGCTGCGAAGCGGCAACGGCGGCGGATGTCGCGCCGCCCGACTAGGAAAATTCAGGGACAGTTTGAGGGAAACAAAAAAGGGCCGCGTCGACGGCCCTTTTTTGTTGATGGATAAGATGGCCGGTCGCGGCGGTCAGGTCACTTTCAGGCTGCCCGCTTGTCCCTCTCGGATGGTGCCGATGCGATAATCGCCGCAGCCGGCGGCGCGCAGCCGCCGTTGCAGCTCGGCGGNNCGCAACGGCGATGAGCAGGCCGCCGGAGGTTTGGGGGTCGGCGAGGATGTCGAGGAGTTCCGGCGGCAGGTTGGCGCCGTTGACGACCTGCGGCAGGTAATGCTGACGGTTGTTGTAGCTCCCCTCGGGGACCAGGCCGATGGCGGCCATCTCCACGGCGTGGGGATAGACCTGCAAAGCGGCCACTTCGATCTCGACACAGACACGGCTGGCTTCGGCCAGTTCCAACGCGTGGCCGAGCAGGCCGAAACCGGTGACGTCGGTGCAGGCGTGGATGCCGACTTCGAGCATGATTTCGCCGGCGGCTTTGTTGAGCTGCTGCATCCCGGCGATGGCGTCGGCGATATCCCCTTCGCTCAGCACCTCCCCCTTGAGGGCGGTGGCCAGAACGCCGGTGCCGAGGGGCTTGGTCAGAATCAGTGCGTCGCCGGGGAGCGCGCCGAGGGTCGAGATCAGTCGCGCCGGGTCGACCAGCCCGGTGACGGCCATGCCGTACTTGGGTTCGTCGTCCTCCACCGTATGCCCGCCGACGATCACTGCCCCGGCTTCCCGNNAGAGCCCGTACTTGGGCTCCTTGTCCTCCAGCGTGTGGCCGCCCGCTAACACGCCACCTGCCTCGGCCACCTTCTCGGCGCCGCCGCGCAGGATTTCCACCAAGGCCGATTGTGGCAGGCAGCGGGGGAAGCCGATCAGGTTCATCACCGTCAGCGGACGGGCGCCCATGGCGTAGATGTCCGACAGGGCGTTGGCCCCGACGATGCGGCCGAAGGTGGCGGGATCGTTGACGATCGGCGTGAAGTAGTCGATCGACTGGACCAGGGCGCAATCCGTCCTGAGGCGATAAACCCCGGCGTCGGCGTAGGGGATCGCGTTGGAAAGGAGATTTTCATCCTCGAAAACCGGCAGTTGGCGCAGCACCTGCGCCAGTGGCCCGGGGGCCAGCTTGGCGGCTCAGCCGCTGGTTTTGGAGAGTGCGGTGAGCTTGATCGGCTGATCGGTCATCTTATCCTCATCTTTCGGGAGCCTTCGGCAGTTGCCAGGCCACCCGCAGGTCTTCCTTGCGCAGGGTGTATTTCTGCCGGTCGAAATATTCGAGCAGCGCCTGGGTCTGTTTACGAGCGCTGCCGAGCAGGTCGCGGAACTCGGCCATGGTCAGGGTCTCATGGGCGGCGAAGTGCCCGATCAGTTGGGTCAGGGCCTGATTATAACAGTCCCGGTGCAGAAAGCTTTCTTCGTTGAGTTTGATCAGCCGGCCGTCAGCGAAGAGCAGGGCGAAGCAGTCCTCGGCCGTGTCCGGGTCGAGGCGCAGCTGTTCGAGCATCGCGTTGCGGTTTTTGGCCTGCACCCCCTCGGCGCGGTAGGTCGCTTCGAGCAGGTCGATGACCTTTTGCTGAGCCGCCGTCGGGGTCGGCGCGAAGTCCGGCAGGCGCAGCCATTCCTGCTGCTGGACCAGTTCACCGGCGGCCAGGGCCTCGGCCAGCAGCTGCTCGTAGCCCTTGGGGGCGAGCTTGGCGGGGAGCGCCCCCTTGAGGGTGGCGTGGGGGATGCCGGGCTGCAAGGGGTGCTGCTCGTGATACTGTTTAGTCGCTTCGGTCAGTCGACGCCGCCAGGCGCGCATTGTCGGAGTCGTCAGCCACTGATCCCCCAGGCGGGCGGCGCGGCCGTCCTCTCCCAGACTCGCCAGATGCTGCTCGATGCGTTCCCGTCCCAGGCCCGAGGCGAGCTCCAGATCCTTGACCCGGGCGCAGGTCTGTTCGCTGAGCTTTTGCAGCAGAAAGGCCATCTCCCCCGACTCCAGCGCCTTGAGGGCGGCCATCACTTCGTCGCGGAAGCGCTTATGCTTGATCGGCGCCGGGTCGATCACCAGCCCGCCGCCGATGGTCGTCATCGGCGAATAGGAGCGGATGATGAAGCGGTCCTGGCGGTGGGCGACCAGCGGTCGGTCGAGATGGATCTGCACCAGGGCACTCTCCCCCGGCTCCAGTTGGTCGCGGTCGAGCAGGGCGACGATGCCGACCACCCGGGCGGTGCCGAGATAAAAATGGACGGGATCGCGGAACTTGAGGGGGCGGGGGGCCGAAGGGAGCAGGGTCAGGCGGGCGTCGAGGCGCTCGGTCTGCTCGAAGATGCCCGGCGCGCCGACCACCGCCCCGCGCTGCAGGCGGTCGCGGTCGAGTCCGGCCAGGTTGAGAGCGACCCGCTGTCCGGCCCGGGCCTCGCTCAGCTTGTTGCCGTGTACCTGGATTTCCCGCACGCGCACGGTCAGCCCGGGCGGAATGACCTCCACCGCGTCCCCCGGCCGCACCGTGCCGGAAAGCAGGGTGCCGGTGACGACGGTGCCGAAACCGGCGACGCTGAAGTGGCGATCGACCGGCAGGCGCAGGGGGCCGTCGGCATCCTTGGGCGGCAGGTGTCTCACCGCCTCGGCAATTGCCGTCGTCAGTTCCGGCATGCCTTCGCCGGTCAAGGACGAAACCCGCAGGCAGGGGGCGTTTTTGAGAAAGGTCGCGGCAACCTCCTCGCGGATCTCCTCCTCGACGATGTCGATCCAGTCCGGCTCGGCCAGGTCGCACTTGGTGAGAACGAGAATTCCCTGACGGACGTCGAGCAGTTGCAGAATCTGCAGATGCTCGCGGGTCTGGGGCATGACTCCCTCATTGACATCCACCACCAGCAGCACCAGGTCGATACCGCCGATACCGGCCAACATGTTGTGGATGAAACGCTCATGACCGGGGACGTCCACCACCCCCGCCACCTGGCCGCCGGGCAGGCGAAAAGCAGCGAAGCCCAGGTCGATGGAGATGCCCCGTTCCTGTTCTTCCTTGAGGCGGTCCGTTTCCTGGCCGGTCAGGGCGCGGATCAGAGCGGTCTTGCCGTGGTCGACGTGGCCGGCGGTGCCGATGATGATATGGCGCTGTTGGGACATGCGTATAGATTTCCGCGGAGGCTCCCGCCCCAGTAACCCTGGGGCCGAGTCAGGTCTTCAGGTTAATAGATAGAGATAATGCGATGGATCGGTCGGGGAAAAATAGCATGGCGGGGGGAAAAGCACAAGAAAGGCGTGGCGGAGGGGGCGGGGTGCCCCGTCAGTGACGGGACACCCCGAAGGGTGAATCAGTAAGTGCGGGCCGGAATGGGGATGAAGAAACGGGAGGGCCGTTGGTCGCGGGGGACATCCTGCTCAATAGTCACCCCGGCGAAGGTGATTTTGGAGCTGTAGGGCAGTTCCGGGTTGATCCCTTGGGAGCGAAAGAGCTGTTCGACCTCGCGGGGAGGCCGGCCGAAAATCTGTTCCAGAGGAAAGTCGACGCGCATGGGTTAAGCCTTTCTTTATTGAAGATTATGAATTTTTGTGATGATGTCCAACATTGAAACTATATGTAAGCAAGATGCGGGCCAAGTTTCTTGTTGAGTATGAAGCCAGGAAAAGTCCGGTCTTCGCGCGCAATGAATACTTGTTCTTCCGCCCTCTTGGTCTATTTGCGAGTCAAAATGCCCCATCGCTGATCAATTTTGATCCACCCCGGGTTCAGCGGTGAAATGCCCGACGTGAAACCGCGATGCCGCGCACCTGTTAATAATGATACATCGTTTTATTATTTTGCAAGAAAGAATTTTCTTATAAATCAAATAGATTTGAATAATTCCATTGAGGCGGATCGTGCCGTATGCCGCTGGGGGGAAGATGAACGGATGGTTCTTGGAGGGTGTTTTGAAGATTGAAGGGGTGTTTGTGAAAATGCCGCCGGAATTGGATTATTCCGGCGGCCTGGGGGAGGAGAGTCGGATCAGGGGCGGATGACGCGCCCGGCGCGGGTCAGCTGTTCGACGATGTCGAGCATGTTGGTGGGGCGGCCGACTGTGAGCTTGTCTTTGAGCCCGAAAAATTCCAGACAGAGGCCGCAGGAGGCGATGTCGGCACCGTTGCAGGCGAGTTTCTCCAGGGGTTCGATGACGCCGGAGCCTGCGGTGGTCAGCTTGACCCCGCCATTGACGAAGAGGATGGCATCGGGCGGCGTATCCAGTTCGGCCAGGGTGAAAATGAAGTTTTTCATCAGAATATGCCCCAGATCGTCGTCCCCCGCGCCCATGACCTCGGCGGCCACATAAACGACGGTTTTCCCCTGGGCCGGAGCGGCGGTTTCCGTGGTGGGCGCGACGCCGGGGATGATTTCCAGGGCGAAGCCGCCTTCGTTGGCGGTGGCCTGGACCTGACAACCGAGGCTCAGAGCGAGGCGGGAGACGTTCTGCCGGGCGGTGTCGTCGCCGACCAGCACGGTCAGGGGTTCATTCGGTTCGGCCAGCAGGTGTCTGCGGGTCTCGACCACCGGGCCGGGGCATTTCTGCAAGCGGCAATCAAGGGTTTTCATCGGCGAAAAACCTCCTTCTTCCTGGGATCGCGGTGCGAAATCTTTTTGACAAGCGTCCTTTCGCGCGGCATGGTGTCGGGGATCGGCGGGGCCGGTCGCGATCGTCAACAGCCGTCACGGAGGATTGTCATGAAAAAACTGTTTTTGGCCGGGTGCCTGGCGCTTTTGCTCTGCGCCTGCGGCGACCGGGCGAAAGATCTTTACGACACCGCCCAACTCGAAGAGCGCCAGTACAATGCCGAGCACGCGCGGCAGCTCTACGGGGAAATCCTGCAAAAATATCCCGATTCTCCCTACGCCGCCCAGGCCCGGGAGCGTCTGGCGGAGATGGAAACGCCCTAAAACCGCTCAGACTTTGATGCATTCGCAAAAAAACATCAAAGTAGATGGCTAAGCAAAAAGCGGCAAATGCAAGGCGCGCCATGGTCGAGCAATGAGGCGTACTTATGTACGTCGAAGCAGCGAGGCGATGGCGGCAACGCAGCAGTTGACGAGTTTTTGCGACGCCATCAGCTTTTTTTCGGTAGCGGCGCCAACCGGGCGATCGATTCCACGTGCGGGGTCTGGGGGAACATGTCGACCGGCTGGACTGCTTCGGTCCCGTAGCCGAGGCGGTGTAGCAGCTCCAGATCCCGGGCCAGGGTCTCCGGATTGCAGGAGACGTAGATGATCGTGCGCGGCGCCAGACCCGCCAGTTCGGTCAAGACCTCCTCGGCGCAGCCGCCCCGGGGGGGATTGAGCACGGCGACGCTCCCCGGCGGCAATTCCCCTGCTAGATCGTGGATCAGTTCGGCGGCGTCGCCGGCGATGAAGGCGCAGTTGTTCCGCTCGTTCATGCGGGCATTCTCGCGGGCGTTGCGTACCGCCTCTTCGCTGACCTCGATGCCGATCACCCGCCCGGCGTCCCGGGCCAGGTTGAGAGCGATGCCGCCGATGCCGCAGTAGAGATCGACGGCGATCTCCCCCGGTTTCAGCTCGGCCCACTTGCGCACTTGGGCATAGATGCGAGCCGCCTGCTCGTTGTGCACCTGAAAGAAAGAGGTCGGCGCGATGCGCAGGCGGATCTCCCCCACCTGATCGATAAGATCGGGTACCCCCAGCATTTTCAGCGTTTCCCGCCCGAAAATCACATTTCCTTCGGCGCTGTTGATGTTCTGCTGCACCGAGACGACCTCCGGCACCTTCTTCATCAGCCACTTGCCGAGATGGGTGAGATCCCGGAAATTGCGCTCGGAGCAGACGAAGGTGACCATCGCCCGGTTCGCCGCCGGAGCGACCTTGATCGTCAGGTAGCGCAACAGTCCCCGTTTACTGCGCGGGTTATAAAGATAGATATCCTGCCGTGCGATCTCTTCTTTGACTACGGCGACGATGCGGTTGATCAGGGGATGATGCAAAGGGCAGTCGGCGATATCCACCACCGCGTGGCTGCCCCGGCGATAGAGGCCGATCTTGACTTCCCCCCGTTCCTTAGCCATCACCAGTTTGGCGTTGGTACGGTAGCCGAGGCGCTGCTCGGCTTCCAGGATGGGGAGAACCGGCACTTCGGCAAGTAGCGTCCGGTTGCTCAGATGGCGACGGACCTTGGCTTCCTTGAAACGCAACTGCGCCGGGTAGTTCATGGCGATGAGCGAACAGCCCTGGCAGTCCTGGGCGCGTTTGCAGCTCGGCACGCCCCGCTCGACGCTCTTGCGCAGCACTTTGCGCAACTGACCGATAATGCGCCGCTGCCCTTCGTGCTCGATGGCGAAGGTCACCTTTTCGCCGGGCAGGGCGCCGGCGATCAGCACTTCCTTGGTCTGGTAATAGCCGATCCCGAGCCCCTCGTCGTCGAGGCGGTTGATGTCCAGCTCGATGGGAGGCTCCGGAACGCGGCGTTTCGATTTCTGGTTTTTCTCTGGTTTTACGGGTGGTTTGGCCATCTATTTTTTGCCTGTCGAAATAATGTGGTTGCAGAGTTGAGGCACATTAGCCCCTCACTCCGCATCTGTCAAATCTTTGCTCGCCCTTTCTTCCGGCCTTGTTGCAATCCCCCGAAAGACTCTTTTCTCAACGTTTCGGATCAGCGTCCTCGACATGGGTTCGCTAGTTAGGGAAAATTAACGATTCTGGACTAAAATTCCAGGTTATTTCAAGCCGGCTTTTGGATTATTCTTATACACAACATTCACCACAAAAGGTCGTATGGGCTTGCGCGGTTTCCGGGAGAGGAATCGGGGCCACGGCGGCAAATGAACAAGATTTTCGGTCGCACAGAGGGGGCTCTGTTTTATGACAAGGGGATTCGCGGTTCAACGGTTTGCCGGATTCGCATGGCTACTCTTTTTTCTCCTGTTGCTCGGTCCTTCCCGCCCCGTTGCCTTTGCTTCGCCCCCGACGGAAGTGAAGGATCTGCTCATCCTGCACAGCTATGATCCCGGTTATCCCCGAACCCAGAGCATCATGGCCGGCATGGAAGAGGTCTTCACGGCTTCCGGGGAAGAGCTGCGGATCCAGGTCGAATATCTCGACACCAAGCGCTATCACAAAGCGGAATATATCGATTCGGTTCTGGAAACCCTTTTCGAATTCAAGTTGCGCCATCGTCGCTACGATCTGGTCCTTCTTTCCGACGACGATGCCTTGAAGTTCGTGCTGAAGCATCGCGCCGACTGGTTCGCCGACACCCCCGTCGTTTTCTGTGGAATCGGCACGATCACCCCCGTTTCCCCTCCCGATCTTAAAACCATCACCGGGGTTCGCGACAATCCATCCTTCGCGGAAACGATCGCCCTGGCCCTGCGGCTGCATCCCGGTACCAAAGAGCTGATTTTTGTTGGCTGCCCCAACAATCTGCCCGGAGCTTTGGCCCGGGAAGGGGTTGTCGGCGCCTTGACGGAATTTTCCGGGCGGGTCGACGCCACCTTTTGGGACGACCTGCATGTGGAGGATCTGAAGGAACGGTTGGTACGGCTGCAATCGGGCCAACTGGTTTTCATCTACGGCTTCATTTGCGACCGCACCGACCGGGTGATTTCCGCCGCCGAACTCGGCGAACTAGTCAGCGGCATCGCCCCCGTGCCGGTCTATTCCTTCTGGGATTATATGCTCGGGAGCGGCATCGTCGGCGGCAAACTGGTCAGCTCCCGGCAGCAGGGGGTACTGGGCGCCCAGATGGCCCTGCGCATTCTGCGGGGAGAGCCGGCGGAAGTCATCGCCGTCGACAACGTCGAAGCCAACCGGTACATGTTCGATTTCCGGGTACTGGAACGGTTCAATCTCCCCCCCGAACTCCTCCCCTCCTCCAGCCTGATCGTCAATCAACCCGAACCTTTTTATCATGTCGATAAGAAATACCTCTGGGGCGGCCTGGGACTGATCGCGGTTTTAGGAGGAGCGATCCTGATTCTCTTGTATAACGTGCGACGGCGGCAACAGGCCGAGGGTCGCTTGCAGGTTTCCCTGAACGAAGCCGAAGAGGCGCGGGAAAAGATCGATGCGATTTTGAGCTCGGTATCCGACGGTCTGATCGTGACCGACAACGCGCGCCGAGTGGTGATGATGAACCAGGCCGCGGAGGAAATCCTGCATAGCGACCTGGCGACGGCCTTTTCCCGCCCTGTGGTCGAGCTCTGCCGCGACGCCGCTTTCCACGAGCATCTGGAGGGGGCTCGACAGGAAGCCGAAAGCGGACGAACGGCGCAGGTTTTGTTGCAGATCGCGGACCCCGACACCCATGAGACGCGGATGGTTCAGGCGCGGACCTCGCCGGTGCGGGGGCCCGACGGCGCGGGGGCGGGAACCGTGACCCTGCTGCGGGACGTGACCCGCGAGCAGGTGGTCGACCGCATGAAGAACGAATTCATTTCCATCGCCGCCCACGAACTGCGCACCCCCCTGACGGCGGTCATGGGCTATGCGGAACTTCTGGCGGACGAGCCGATACGGGGTCCCTTCAGTCCGGCGCAGAAGCAGGAGTTCATCGGCCAGATCCTGAACCGGGCCGAAGCGCTGGAGCGGATCATCAACGATCTTCTCGATGTCGGGA
>DIVU01000082.1 GCA_002423365.1 Desulfuromonadaceae bacterium UBA6124
ACACAAATATACATTTTTTCGTTATGCTGGTTTCGTTAAATCGGCCTAAATCATAGCCAATATACTGAAATCACTTAGTATTCGCCTGGTTTCATGGTGTATCCAGCATTTATACAGGTGTATGAGCACTAATCAGGCAGGGATTATTCATCCTTGAAACACGCCGTCCGCTTTTCCAGAAAGGCCCGCATCCCCTCCTTCTGGTCCGCCGTGGCGAAACAGAGGGCAAAGAGATCCGCTTCCATGGCGGCGGCGCGCAGGCTCTCCAGCTCGAGCCCGTTGACCACCGCCTCCTTGCACAGCCGCACCGCCACCTGCCCCTTGCCGGCAATCTTCCCCGCCAGTGCCCGCGCCTCCCCCAACAGCCGCTCCGCCGGCACCACCCTGTTGACCAGACCGATACGCCAGGCCTCGGCGGCGTCGATCATCTCGCCGGTCAAGAGCAGCTCCAGCGCCCGGCCCTTCCCCACTAGGCGCGGCAGGCGCTGGGTGCCACCCCAGCCGGGGATGATGCCGAGATTCATCTCCGGCTGGCCGAAGCGGGCGCTCTCCGCCGCGATGCGGAGATCGCAGGCCATGGCCAGCTCGCAACCACCGCCCAGGGCGTAACCGTTGACCGCCGCGATCACCGGTTTGCGCCCCTGTTCGATCCTATTGAGCACCTCTTGGGCGAGGAGCGCGCTCTCCCGCGCCGCCAGGGGGCCCATGGGCGCCATCCCGGCCAAGTCGCCGCCGGCGACAAAGGCCTTCTCCCCGGCGCCGGTGACGATCACCACCTTGACCCCCGCGTCCTCCTGCACCGCCGAGAAAAAGTGGCGCAGCTCCCGTAAGGTCTCCAGATTCAGGGCATTGAGCGCCTGCGGCCGATTGACGGTGAGCAGGGCGATCTCGTCGGTGATCTCCACCAGCAAATTGACATATTCCATGGCCGCGTCCTTTCTCATCGGGAATTGTTCGAGTAAACTTGTCGACAACCGAGTCTATCGGATTAATCATTCATATGGGCTTGAATTATGCCGGATTTTCCCCATTTTTCCAGGCCCGAAACGCGCAAGGAGGCGCCCATGAGATCATCCTCTTTGGTCTCGCCCTGCTTTTCACCCTCCCCGCCGTCGCCCAGGCCCGAACCAGCGAACATCATCTGACCATCGATCGGCAGGCTGCACCATGAGTCCATGGAGCATCACGGCCACGGGACGCAACCGGCGTGCCCGGAAGCGGCTGGGCACGGGGGACACCTTGCACACCTTACATACCATGGACCATGGCGGGCATGCCGACCACGGCCGGACCTCGCACGAAATCGCGGCGCCGAAGGCGGTGACGCATGCGCTGAAGGAACATGGCGGCGGGATCTTTCACGCCTTCCGGCTGGAGGCGGGGCGGGGACAGGGGGATGGAGAGAACCGGGCGGAGTGGGATTTTGACTGCTGGATCGGCGGCGACGAGCACAAACTCTGGCTCAAGAGCGAGGGGGAGCGGACCGCCGGGGAGACCGAACAGGCCGAAGCCTGGCTGCTGTACAGCCGCAAGATCGCGACTTTCTGGGATCTGCAGGTCGGCGCACGGCAGGATTTCCAACCGATCTCGACCGCCTATCTGGTCCTGGGGCTCGACGGGCTGGCCCCCTTTTTCCTCGAAACGGAAGCCCATCTCTTTCTCAGCGACGAAGGGGATCTCAGCGCCCGACTGCGGCTGGAAAAGGATGTTCTCCTCACCCAGCGCCTGATCACCCAGCCCTATCTCGAAGGGGAACTGTACGCCCAGGATGTCCGCGAACGAAAGATCGGCGCCGGCCTCGCCGAACTCGAAATCGGCATCCAGACCCGCTATGAATTCTCTAAAAGATTCGCACCCTACCTTGATCTGCGCTACGAACGCAAACTCGGCGAAACCGCCGCCATCGCCAGGAATCAGGGAGAGGACCGGGATGCGGGGGTCGTCGTGGTGGGGGTGAAAGTTTTATTTTGAGTCGGGAGGGATCAAGCCGGGGTCTTTGAACCCGACATTTCCTCTTCCACCTTTTTAACCACCCGGCTTACCGTCGCGTAGTGGATGCCCAGATAATCCCCTATCTCTTTGAGGGAATAACCGAAATCCACATGCGCCCGGCGCATTCTCCGGTTGCGCTCGGCCCGGTCACCGACGTTTCCCTCCGGGATCAGCTCGGCCAACGGCGGCCGCAACGCCAAGCGCTGCTCGCGGGGGATTTCCGTCGGCGTCTGCTGATCATCCAGCAGGTCTATCAACTTGCGGGCGAAATCCGCGCCGCCGAGAAAGATCCGTCCGGTCAGCTCATCCCAGGGGCGGTCGTCNNTTCGGCCCGGCGGCGACAAACTGCCGGTAATGGGCCTGCGCCGCTTCCCGGGTTTCACCGAACTGGCCGAGAATCCAGTCGATTTCCAGCCAGGTCGGCGCGGGCACAAGCCCGGCCGTGGCCTGAAAGCTGCTCCAGGGCCAATCCTCCACCTTCTTGGTCAGCTTGGCGGCGACCGGGTTGCGGACGATGTAGCGGCACAGTTGCA
>DIVU01000027.1 GCA_002423365.1 Desulfuromonadaceae bacterium UBA6124
AAAAAAACCCCCCCCCTTGCCGATACGGTCTCGGGGGGCCATGTAATAGCCGTATTCGGGATGATACAGACAGTGACCCATGAATTCGGCGAAGGTGATCCCCCCGCCGGCGGCGGCGATCCGCTCACGGATAAAGGCTTCCAGCTCCGGCCGACCGGCCACGGACATTGGTTCGTTCATTGCTCGATATCCTTGCGCAAACGTAATGAAAGTGCGGATTTTACATGAGGGGGGAGGGGATGACAAGAACGGAGTTGCCGAGGAGGAAATGACGGCAGGAATTAGGGGAAAGAGGGATTAACAGGAAACGGCCCGGCGCGACGCATTGCGGCTTTTCAAGGCCGGTCTCCGGGAACGCTGCGGTGCCAGATAGAGAAGTTGATGGCGCTCATTTACGAGTCCCCAGGGGATCTTGCGAAAGGGGATAAATTTTTTGGCGGGGAAGGAGGGCGCCGGAAGTCATGACCAGGCTTGTGGGCAGAAAAAGTGGCAAATCAAGATTTGACCCCGGGTTGAGGATTTGTCCCGGATGGGGGGTGTCATCTGGCGGGTTGGGGTTGCATTTTTTGCGCGAAAGATGACGCAAAGTTTGCATGATTGCTTATTAGAGGGATAAGTAATGCCGAGATTCAGGCAGGTTAAGTGAAAGAACTGTCCGGCATGTGCCTTGCATAATATGGGCATCCGTTAAATTTTCCTGACCACGGAGGCATATATGAAACGAGAGAAATCCGGGCAAGCCGGCTTCTCCCTCATCGAACTGCTGGTAGCGGTCGTCATCTTGGCGGTCGGTCTGCTTGGGCTGGCGGAGTTGCAGGTGACGGCGATCCGCGCCAACTCGCAGAGCGAAACGATGCTGGCGGCGGCGACTATCGCCCAGGGAGTGATCGAGGAGATCGCGGCCATGAGCAGCGACGACGTGATTTTCAACGCCGACGTCGCCGATGCGACCTGGACCGGCAGCCCGATCACCGTCGAAGGCGGCGGCACCTACGACATCACCTACGACGTGCAGACCACCTACCAAGGGGTGACCAACCTCTGTCTGATTACCGTGCGAGTGATCAGCACCGGCAGACTCATGCAGGTCGGCGGCAACCGCGAACGCCGCGCCGTGGTTTCCACCGTCAAGCTGGCCACCTAGGGGGATGAAATGAACCATACCTTTTCCAAAATAAAGTCGGCCAAAGGGATGACCCTGGTCGAGGTGCTGGTGGTCGCGGCTATTCTTGGCGTGGTGGTCATGGCGGTCATGAGCCTGTTCATCCCCACGGTGCAGAATACGGCGGTGCAGACCGAAGTTTCCGACGTACAGAGCAACCTGCGCCTGGCCATCGACCGCATGACCGACGACCTGCTCACCGCCGGGTTTCTCATCGGCAACGATCTGCCGATCATCTTTGAAGGAAGCGCCACCCCCACCAACGCGGACAATCCCGACAACGACGATTTCACCATCCAGACGGCGCTGGTCAGCGGCGGTTTCGGACGCATCTCTTCCATACCTACCAATAGAGAACTGGTTCTTGAAGATGGTGAAATGCTCGAACAATTTGGTGACGGCGCAGAGATTCAACTGTTCAACCCCATCGCCTCGACAATAGTTGGTTCCTATACAATCACCGAGGTTGACAGCGACACGAATACCTTGACCGTCGATTCGGATGTAGACTCCAGTGCCTCTTCCCTCACTGATGACCTAGTCGTAGTCCGGGTCAAGGATAAGACCATCCCCATTCAGAAAATCCGCTATCGTCTGGAAAACGGCGCCTTGACCCGCACGATTAATGATGTTGACCGCCAGTTCCTGGCCCGGGGCATCGATGCCGTCAATTTTGACTACGATTTCGCCGCCAACCGGCGGGTTCGCCGGGTGGAGATCACCCTGACCGGGCGCACCGAAGAGCGCATCGCCAACGGCGCGCCGACCCAGAAGACCCGGGAACTGCGGACCTCTGTCACCTTGCGAAACATCTTTTAACTTCGCCGAGAGATGCCTATGAAACTCAAGACGCTGCACAAAACCAATCGCGAAAAGGGCACGGCGCTGATCATCGCCATCGGCATGCTGGCGGTGCTCAGTATCCTGGGCACCGTGGTGCTGACCACCTCGACCCGCGACATGACGCTCTCCGGTACGTTTCTGCCGCAGAAGCAGGCCTTTTACACCTCCGACCGGGCCGTCGAGTACTCCATGAACCGGGACATTATCGTCAATCTCAATCCCGGGACGGTTCTCAATCTGGTGGGGGTCAACGCCAAGGATGTCAACAACAACGACCTGCCCGTGACCCACGACGATGTCATCACGGCGGATGCCGGCGGGGTGCTGCTGTCGGGCACGGTGGAAGATCTCGGCCCCCGCGACCTGCCGCCGACCATGGCGGCGATTCACGGCACGGATTTCGGCGCCAACCTCTACCACGTCAAGGTCAAATCCGCCGCCAACAACACCGCCGGCGCTCCGCAAAGCCGCGTCGACGCCAGCATCGTGCGCCTGTTCAAGATGGACGACGACACCATTTTCCGCACCACGGGAGGAGGCTAACTATGAAACGCCCGTTTATTACGCTCCTGATGCTCGGCCTCTGCCTGCTGTGGACTGCGCCGCTTCACGCCGGCAGCGATGAATACCTGGGGGATGCCAGCATCTACGCCGGCATCCCAACTACCATGAGCCGGCCCAACGTGCTCTTTATCATCGACAACAGTCGCGCGACTCTGCATACGGCGGCCGGACAAGCCTACATTCCCTGGGACTACGCCACGGACGGGACCAAGACCGCAAACGTCTATCCTCANNGTCGGCACCTGGACGGAAGACCCGCAAAATGGTTGCTATCTCCCCTGGAACATCTACTACCAGGACAACCAGGGCGATTTTGCAAAAAAACTTTTAAGTAACTCGTCAGAGAGCTTGAGCACCCTGACCTGCGATCCGAGTTCGGACGATTCCAAGCCGATTCATACCATTTTTGAGAAATACGGCAGTTATTCCGGCTCGGGAATCGACCCCTTCCCCAATATCAACAGCGACGGCAGTTGCGACTGGAAAAACAACAACAGCTCGGGCATGGTCTATGCCCTCGGCAACTACCTCAACTATACCCAGAACGCCGAAGGAGATGACCGCATCGGTGCCCCCGATCCCGGCGACAACGTGGTAATCGACCCCGACGATCCTTGCGCCGACCTGCCGCCAGCCGACGTAGTCAGTGTTTCGGTTACCGAGCAGTACTGCACTCTCCCAAACAAAACCCTGGCAGAATGTAACTCCAATAAAATCGCTACCCGCACCCGCGTGGGCTATTTCCAATGCCTGCAAACGCATACTTCCAGTGCCGACAACCATCCCCAAACCGGGGCTACCGGATCGACCTACTGGACCGACATGGGGGCCACGGCCCCTGCCGGTTCTTCCCCCGCCGAATGGATTAGCGGCCACGAATACGTAAAACCGGTATGTGAAACGGACACCGAAACCGACCCGGGCACCGGTGAAGAACCAACAACATCTAGCAACGCCACTCAGCGGGAAATCATCTACGGCGCCCTGGAAAAAGTCATCGGCGTGACGGCGGGTGTCGTCAATTTCGGGGCTATCAGCTACGGCGGCAACAACTCGGGGGGGAAACTGTTGTTTGATATGGCCGACCTGTCGGCCAATGTCGCCGATGCGGACATCAGCACCTCCCCCACCGGCGGCAAGGTTTTCGCCCCCGATTGCAGCGCGCAACCTAACCTACCCATGTGCCAGTTCCTGGCTGCTATTCCCGGGCCGGGAGAAGGCGACGGCGAACCGGTTTTGGACAGTAACACCATCCGCCCCCAAGCCGAATCGCTGCTGGATGCCGGCTATTATTACGGCGCGCAGTACACGCCGGTCACCATCGGTAGCCGTATTCCCGATGTCATGGAAAACGTCTGCGGTCTGAATCACGTCATCCTTATCACCAACGGCTTTTCCAACGGCGACGGCAGTCCGAAGTTGAGCGTGGTGGGGGACGCCGACGGCGATCAGTACGAAAACGAAGAGGTCTATGGCCTTGGCTCCCACTGGCTGGACGACGTGGCCAAGTACCTGCAAGTCAACCACGGCATCACCACCCACACGGTACTGGCTTTCCAGACCGCCGATGAACTGGTGATGAATGCCGCCAAGGACGGCGAGGGCGATTTCTACAATGTTTTCAACGCCGAGGAACTTTCCGCCGCCTTGCTGAAGCTGCTCGCCAACATCATCAACGAATCAAGTACGTCCTTTGTCGCGCCGGTCGTACCTTCCAGCACCACCAACCGCACCATAAGCAGCAACAAAGTTTATCTTGGCCTTTTCCGGCCACAACAGGATGACGCCTGGCACGGAAACATCAAGAAATACGGCATCAGCCAGACTACCTTGCAGTTGACGGGCGCCGATGGCAATCCTGCAACCGATATCTACGGCAATTTCGATGAAGATTCCATTTCCTACTGGAGTCTGCTCGCTAACGGAGACATTCCGACGGCAACCACCGACAGCGGCTACATCGATTCCGGGAATACCGACCCGAACAAGCCCAATGGTGATGGTGGTGAAGTATCGGCAGGCGGTGCCGGCGGTGTGCTACTCGAAAGGATGAAAGCCCTGACTGCGGCCATCAAATCGCAGGGGACCTGGACGCCCAGCGGCCAAACTTGGCGGAATATTTATACCTATTTGGATGCAAACAACAGCGAGGTATCCTCCGCGACAACAAGCTTGTATGACAGTCAGAATCGTTTCTGGCCGTGGAATGCCATTATCACAAGCGAAACCCTCAATCTTTACGACCATGCCGTCGAGCCGCCGGTACTCCAATCGCCGGAACGCAAAGACAACCTGATCCGCTTCATCCACGGTTTCACCGATGACGAAGATCAAACACTAGCCATGACCCCGACCACCGCCGAAATTCGCAAATGGGTTCTGGGGGACGTTCTCCATTCCAAACCAGTGGTTTTCAACTACACCAAGTACACCTCGCAATATGAAAACACCTGTCACGACTTTGAAAGTCCGGCGGATGCAAACTACAACTCATCGATCATTTTCGCCGGGACCAACGACGGCATGCTCCACGCTTTCCGCGATTGCGACGGTCAGGAACTGTGGGCCTTCATTCCGCCCAATGCTTTGCCGACGTTGCAATACATCAAGGATCCGCAACGCGGCCATGCCACTTTTGTCGACTCCGCTCCTTCATTGTTGGTCCATGACCAGAACAACAACGGCACGATCGAACCCAACGGTGGCGATAAAGTCGTTCTGGTCTTTGGTCAGCGGCGCGGCGGCGGCACCAACATCCTGGATGAGGACAGTTCGCGCGGCGCCTATTACGCCCTGGATGTCACCAATCCGCTGCAACCCAAATACTTGTGGGAAGTGGACAGCGACAACCTTGGGGAACTTGGTGAAACCTGGTCGCAACCTCGCCTCGCTAAGGTTCCGGTCAGCAGTAGCAGCTTTAAAATCGTGGCCTTCGTTGGCGCAGGTTACGACAACAACGAAGACCTGCGCTTCGGCGATACCCAGACATTTCCGGATTCCACGGGTGTCGACATCAACATGGCCGGGCCCGGCGGCGAAGTGGATGGCTCGGACAACCCACAGACCTCCATCGGCGACCTGACGGCCGACAATCGTCATGCCCCACGCGGCCGGGGAATCCTGGCTATTGAAATCGCGACCTTGAGCAAGCCGGATGCGGCATCACCCTACACAATATCTCTGCCCTCCTCAGGCACGGTTTATTGGAGTTATACTTTCGAAGTCAATGATCAGCTGAAATACTCATTCCCCGGCGATCTGGCCGTTCTCGATCTGAATGGCGACAGCTACGCCGACACCATCTACACGGGGGATACCGGCGGCAATCTTTGGAAGTTCAATGTCAGCGGTACCGACAAGTCCCAGTGGTCAGGGCAAATGCTCTTCAAATCAAATGACGTGGGCGACAGCGACAAAGGTCGTAAGATCTTCTATCGCCCTGAAATTGCCTACGTCGGCGCACCGCATATCTATTTCGGCACGGGCGACCGGGAACACCCTCTGAACCGGACTGTTATCGACCGCATGTACTGCGTCATCGACTGGGGTGATCAAGGGGCCTATCCCGTGACTGAAACGGCGCTGGTCGACGCTACCGCCAATACCTTGCAGGATCCCGACACCACCAAGGAGGAGGCCGACGCACTTCTCGCCAAAATGCTTTCGACCCCCTGGGCTCCCTACCAGGAAAACGGGGTACCCAAATTCACCTACGGCTGGCAAATCAAGTTGGACGGTACGGATCGTACGGGCGACACCGGCGTCTTGGATCGGGGAGAAAAAGTTCTAGCCCCGGCCACGGTTTTCAACGGCGAGGTGTTCTTCTCGACTTACCAATTGCAAACCGGCGAGCGGGCGGGTTGTGAACCCGGCAATATGGGCATTTCAAGGCTTTACCATCTGGACTACCGCACCGCCGAAGCGGTAATGAACTACAACCTCACCAACGATGATCTTCTGGATGGCGGGGAAGCCGATGGAGAAACCCCCGCCGTCAACGAACGGAGCATCGGCGAAAATGGCGAGATTCTCGATCGCAGCGACCGTACCCGCACCCTGGGTGAAGGCATCCCTTCGGGTATCGTTACCCTCATCGACGCCTCGGGTAACGTCACCCAGTTGATCAGCAGCAGCGACAAGGTCGAAGCCATGGCCGCGCCGGATATCAAACTGATCAGCCCGGTCTACTGGATGCAATGGTAACCTCTTTCCCCGGCCGGACTCCAGGGTCCGGCCGGGGTACGGAAATGAATCATGACAAAGTGTCTTAAATGTATTCTGATCAGCGTGTTGGTCGCCCTGCTCTTCGCCTGCGGCCAGGAATCCGTCACTACGGAAGCCGAAAAACCCGAAGCGGGAAAACAGGTCGTAAATTCGCCCTCTCCTGCAGCGAAAGCGGCAACGGTGGAGCCGAAAGCCAATAACTTCGACATCCGCCTACTGCCAGAGCACCCCCAAAGTGGCGACTGCCTGAAAGCGATCGTCACCGGCAAAAAAGGGCCGCTGGTTTTTCAGTGGCGGGTCAATGGCGAGGAGTTGCCGGAGCGGGATGGGA
>DIVU01000200.1 GCA_002423365.1 Desulfuromonadaceae bacterium UBA6124
ACGCAGTCCGGGGCGATCTCTACCGAGGTGTCGATATAGGTGACGGTCGGGTCGATGAGGGTGACGCCGGCGCGCATGTGCGCCTCGTTGATGCGCCGCCGCAGGATGGCATTGGCCTCGGCCAGCTGCACCCGGTCGTTGATCCCCATCGGTTCGTCCGCGTCGGTCGTCGCCAGGGCCCGCACCGCCAGCCCCTGGGCGCGGGCGATCTCGAGCACGTCGGTCAGATAGTATTCCCCCTGGGCGTTGTCGCGGCCGACGAAGCGCAGCGCTTCGAAAACCAGCGGCGCTTCAAAGGCGTAGATGCCCGTATTGATCTCGTGGATGGCCTTCTCCTTGGCGGAGGCGTCCTTCTCCTCGACGATGCGCAGCACCGCCTCGCCGTCGCGGACGATGCGCCCGTAGCCGTGGGGGTTGGCCATCTCGGCGGTAAGGACGGTGACCGCCGCCTGCTGTTCGGCATGGTAGGCGAGAAGGCGCTCCAGGGTCTGGCGACGCAAGAGCGGCACGTCGCCGCACAAGAGCAGCAGGGTGCCGGAAAAGTCGCGCAGCTCGTCAGCGGCGCAGAGCAGGGCGTGGCCGGTGCCGAGCTGCTCGGACTGCACGGCAAAGCTCACCGGCTGATCCGCAAGCGCCCGGCGCACCTCTTCGGCGCCGTGGCCGACGACCAGCACCGTCTTCTCGCATTGCAGTTCCCGGCAGAGGCGGATGGGAAAATTGACCATCGGCTCGCCGGCCACCGGGTGCAACACCTTGGGCAAGGCCGATTTCATCCGCGTCCCCTGCCCCGCCGCGAGAATGACCGCCGCCAACTGTTGTCCGCTCATAAACCCTCCTGAAAATGGGCGTGGTAAAAGATGATTAGTATCATGGAAAGACCCCATGGAGTCAAGGCCCGTGGGCTCGTCCCCGCCCTTTGCGCCCCCCCTTTTTTTTTGCATTGCCACTAGGAGTTCAGTATAGTTCGGACATTGGAGGGACTTTGCAATGAATGATCGTTTGCTGATTCTGCGAGACTTGGGGGAAATCGAGCAAGAGCTCAAGGAGTTGGTCATCCTCTACGAACAGTATTTCGCCGGCGTGGAAAAACGGGAGCCGCTCAAGCAGCGCGAAAACCTGGCTCGACGTCTGCGCCATTTCGTCAATCGCCGCATCATTCAGACCGACGCCCGCTTCCGCTACCAGACCCTGGCGGCGCGCTATCACAGCTACTCCAGCCATTGGGATCGTATCCTGCGCCTCATCGACGAGGGGCGCTACAATCGGCATACCGCCAAACTCAAAGACGCGCCGCCGCTCGCGGAGGAGCCAATCGCGGCGGCAACGCCGATCGACCCCGGGGATAAAATCTACCAGGATCTTCTCGCCGCCCGCCAAAGCTGCGGCATCGCCGGTCCGCCCCCCGATCCCCTTCAGGTCAAGCTCTTTCTTGAAAACCAGAGGGACAAGATCCGTGAGAAATTCGGCGACCGGGCAGTCGAGTTCCGCGTCGAAATCGAGGACGGCAAGCCGAAAATCAAAGTCCGCGCGAAAAAATAGCGGCCTCGCGCCCGGGAGGGGCTTGACCCATGCATATCCTGCTGCCGACCCTGCATGTCCGCCCGTCGCCCCAGGCCGTCCCCCTGGCGGCCGCCTGCCTGAAAGCCGCGCTGCCGGAAGAGTCCCGCCGCCGCGCCTCCCTGCTCGACCTCTATCCCCGCCAAAGCGATGCCGAGATGCTGGCGGCGATCCTCGCCGCCGCCCCCGAGCTGGTCGCCTTTCCCCTCTACGTCTGGAACCGGCGCCGGCTTCTCGTCCTGGCCCGGCAACTGCGTCAGGCCCGCCCCGACCTCATCCTGGTCGCCGGCGGCCCGGAGGTCATGGCCGACAGCGCCCGGGTCCGCGCGGAAGGGGTCTTCGATTATCTCATCGGCGGCGAAGGGGAGGAAACTTTCGCCACCCTCGTCGCGCGCCTGGGCCGGGGGGAGAAGCCGAGCCCGACGGACCCCCTGACCGCATCGCCACCGCCGCCGGAGGAACTCCCTTCCCCCTGGTTGAGCGGCGCGCTGATCCCCACCGAAGGCGGCGGCGTGCTCTGGGAAACCTCCCGGGGTTGCCCCTTTGCCTGCGCTTTCTGTTTCGATTCCCGCGGCACACGCGGAATGCGGCCGCTGCCCATGGCGCGCCTGGAGGCGGAACTCGACCTCTTCGTCCGCCACCGGGTCGGCCAGATCTGGATTCTCGACTCCACCTTCAACCATCCGCCCGAGCGCGGCAAGGACCTTCTACGGCTTCTTGCACGCAAAGCGCCGCATATCCACGTGCACCTGGAAGCCAAGGCCGACTTTCTCGACCGGGAAACGGCCCGGTTGCTGGGGCAGCTTTCCTGCTCGGTGCAGGTCGGCCTGCAATCGGCCCGGCCCGAAGTGTTGCGACGCATCCACCGGAACTTCGAGCCGCGGGAGTTCGCCCGCAAGATCCAGCTGCTGAACCAGGCCGGCGTTACTTTCGGCTTCGATCTCATCTACGGCCTGCCCGGCGACGATTATGCCGGGTTCCGGCAAAGCCTCGACTTCGCTCTGGAACTGACCCCCAACCATCTCGACATCTTCCCCCTGGCGGTGCTGCCCGGCACCGAACTGCACCGGGATGCCATCGAGTTGGGACTGCGGGCGCAGACCGAGCCCCCTTACGAAATTCTCGAAAGTCCCTCCTGCAGCGCCGCCGAGATCGACGCCTGCCGGCAGCTCGCCGCCGCCGTCGACATCTTCTACAACACCGGCCGCGCCGTCGCCTTCTTTTCCGCCCTGCTCCGGGTTCCCGGGTGGAACGGTTCGGATTTTCTTCTGGATTTTGCCGACTGGGCGCTGGCCGTCGCGAAAATTCCCCGCGAACGATTTCTCGACGGCGAATCCTGGCAGGCCGCCGACATCCTTGAGCTTCAGGAGGGCTACCTCAGCCACCTTTTCAAAAAACTGGAACGGCCCGACCTGCTGCCGGCGGCGCTCGATCTTCTCCGCTACCATTTCCATTACGCGGAAACCCTGCTCGGCCCGGAAACCCTGCCGAGCCCCCCCGAAGAGCTGCGGAATCTCGACCCCTGGCTCGCTCCCTTAAGGCTCGCCGAGGGGGTGCGGCTGGTGCACTTTTCCTACGAAATCCTTGATCTGCTGGAGATGGAAGATTCCGAGTTGGAGGAAGTCGCTCTCCTCTTCCGGCCGGTGGGGTCGGTGGCGGTCTTTCTGCGGCGGGGCGAAGAGGTGCTGTGCGAATCGCTGGAAGAGGATTTTCTGACTCTGCTCTCCGGCTGCGACGGCCGGCGCTCGCCGGAAGAGATTTTTGCCGGTACGGTCATCCGCGCCGAAGGGGAGGAAATCGTCCGCTTCGCTCTGGCGGAAGGCTTTCTGCTTCCGGCCCCCTGAAAGAAAAAAGGAACCCCTCCTCTCGACGAAAGGGTTCCTTGGGTAAAAAATATTTTCCCCGCTGAAAACTCAGGCGGCGTTGAGCCGTTTCTGATAGCGGGGGCGCTCGGCGAGCAGCGCGATGATCTCCCGCACCTCGGGAATCCGGCCCGCCACCCGCACGCAGTCATCGACGACCAACGCCGGCGAAACGTAGACCCGATGATCGATCATTTTCCGCCGGTCACGGAAGAGATGGACTTCCGCTTCGACCCCTGTCTCGGCCAGAGCTTGGCGGACATTCTCCAGGGTTTTTTCACAGCGCTTGCCACTTTCCGGTTTGCCAAGAATGTCGATTCTCATAATGGCCTCCTTCTGGCTCTTGGCGGCAGCCATTTATGACATTATTAGTCATAATATCCCCTTCCGCCAAAATTTTCAATGGATTTACAACAGTTTTCAGTGCTTCGGCGGCGGCGCGACCGTGCCATAGACGGCCTTCAGCGCTCGCCGTACCCGCGCCGCGAGGCGCACCGGGTTGATCGGTTTGGCAACAAAATCGAAATAACCGGCATCGAGCAGTCGCGCTTCCTCTTCCGCCGCTGACTTGGAGGAGAGGGCGATGACCGGAATCCCGGTGGTCTGGCTGTTGGCCTGCAACGCCCGGAACATTTCATAGCCGTCCATGCGTGGCATGATGGTATCGGAAATGATCAGATGGGGATGCCGCTGACAGGCCGTTTTCAAGCCATCCGCACCGTTTCCGGCTTCGAGAGTCTCATACCCCTCCCTTCTGAGGGCGGCAATGACTGCCGACCGCACCAGTTCCTGATCGTCCACCACCAGGATCGTCCACCAATCGGATTCCGGCTCTTTCGCCTCGCTGGGCGCGCCGCCAAGATAGTGCTGATGCACGGCTGCCTGAATTTCCGCCGGCGTGGTCACGCACGGCACGACCCGCAAGCCGGTCCGGAAGGCGATATCGTCGATGGTGTCCATGTCGAGCGGATTGACCATCGCCAGAAACAAGGTTTTCTGGTCGAGTTTGAGGGGAAAGAGGTTCTTTTTAAGCGCGATTTCGCTGGTGAACAACGCCAGCACCTCCGCGGGGAAGCTGTAGCTGGCCAGGTTCTGCACGGTGCGGAAATCGAACTGCCGGGCCAGGGCGACGGCGGTGTCCTTCTCGGTCACCACCCCCATCTCCTCAAGCACCTGCCCGAGACGCTTGCCGCTCCCCCGCTGCTTTTCCAGGGCGAGTTGCAGGACCGGTTCGGTGACGACCTTGGCTTCGAGCAGAATCTCCCCAAAGCGCTTGCGCTTATTCATTCTTCCCCCGACTTTGTGGCTGACTTAGGACCGCAAAAGTCTTTTATGCAAATTGCGCTCCCAACCCCGAAAGCCCCATAAAAAAAGGGAACAGACCGCCCAACTGAGCCATCTGTCCCCTTTTCGCAAGCCTTGAGTCGGGCGTGGATTCTTATCCGGCGTCCTCCTCCTGCGCCGGATTGACATGGATCACGGTCAATTCATCCCCCTGCAGATCGACGGTCAAGGTCGCCCCGTCACGGATGTCTCCGGCGATGAGCGCCCGTCCGATGCGGGTTTCCAGCTGATGCTGGAGATAACGCTTGAGCGGCCGAGCGCCGTAGACAGGATCGTAGGCGTTTTTGGCGATGAACTCCGCCGCCGCCTCGGTGAGCTCCAGCTCGATGCGGCGAGAAGCCAGCCGCTTGCGCAGATCGACAATCAGCAGCCCGACGATGGCCTTGATCTCGTCCAGTGTCAAAACTTTGAAGAGAACGATGTCATCGATCCGATTCAGAAACTCCGGCCGGAATTCGCGGCGCAGCTCAGCCATCACGTTCTTTCGCGCCCCTTCCGTGATTTGGCCGTCGGCGCCAAGGCCTTCGAGCAGGTACGGGGAGCCGATATTCGAGGTCAGGATAATGACGGTATTCTTGAAATCGACGGTGCGCCCCTGGCTGTCGGTGATGCGCCCGTCATCCAGCACCTGCAAAAGGACGTTGAAGACGTCATGATGGGCCTTTTCGATCTCGTCGAAAAGGATCACCGCATAGGGCTTGCGCCGCACCGCCTCGGTCAGTTGTCCCCCTTCCTCGTATCCGACATAGCCCGGGGG
Source organism: Desulfuromonadaceae bacterium UBA6124 (assembly GCA_002423365.1). GTDB lineage: Bacteria > Desulfobacterota > Desulfuromonadia > Desulfuromonadales > Trichloromonadaceae > Trichloromonas. Next base: position 5,521 of record DIVU01000200.1, read on the forward strand.
CGCGCCGATCAGACGGCTGACCGCGTGCTTTTCCATGTATTCGGACATGTCGATGCGCACCATGTTGTCCTGGCTGTCGAAGAGGGTCTCGGCCAGGGCGCGAGCCAGCTCGGTCTTGCCAACCCCGGTCGGGCCGAGGAAAATGAAGGAGCCAATGGGCCGGCGCGGGTCCTTGATCCCGGCGCGAGCGCGGATGACCGCATCGGCCACCAGTTGCACCGCCTCGTCTTGCCCGACCACCCGCTGATGCAGCACCTGATCGAGCTTGAGCAGTTTTTCCCGCTCCCCCTCCACCAACCGGGTCACCGGGATGCCGGTCCAGCGGGCGACAATCCCGGCGATCTCCTCGTCGGTCACCGCCTCGCGCAGCAGCCGGTTGCCCGCCCCATCCCCGGCAAGCAGCTTCTCTTTTTCGTGCAGCTCCCGTTCCAGTTGCGGCAAGCGGCCGTGCTTGAGCTCGGCGGCGCGGTTGAGATCGTAATTGCGTTCGGCCCGCTCGATCTCCTGGCGGGTCTTCTCGATCTCCTCGCGCAGCCCCTGCACGGTCTTGATCGCCCCCTTTTCCCCCTCCCACTGGGATTTGAGGGTTTCGGCCCGCTCCTTGAGCCCGGCCAGCTCCCGCCGCAGAGTCTCCAAGCGGGCGAGACTGGCGGCGTCCTTCTCCTTGGTCAGGGCCGCTTCCTCGATCTCCAGCTGCATGACCCGCCGNNGCCTTGTCCGGCAGAAAGCGGTCGGAGATGTAGCGGTCGCTCAGGGTCGCCGCCGCCACCAGGGCGTTATCGTGGATGCGCACCCCATGATGGACCTCGAAGCGCTCCTTGAGACCGCGTAGAATGCTGACCGTGTCCTCCACCGTCGGCTGCTCCACCAGAATCGGCTGAAAACGTCGCTCAAGCGCCGCGTCCTTCTCGATGTACTTCCGGTATTCATCGAGGGTGGTGGCGCCGANNCCAGCATCGGCTTGAGCATGTTGCCAGCGTCCATCGAGCCTTCGGCCTTGCCGGCGCCGACGATGTTGTGCAGCTCGTCGATGAAGAGCAGGATGCGCCCCTCGCTGTTGCGGATCTCGGTCAGCACCGCCTTGAGCCGCTCCTCGAACTCGCCGCGATACTTGGCCCCGGCCACCAGCGCGCCCATGTCGAGGGCAAAGATGGTCTTGTTCTTCAGCCCCTCGGGGACGTCGCCGCGGACGATGCGTTGGGCCAGTCCTTCGACGATGGCGGTCTTGCCGACCCCCGGCTCGCCGATGAGCACCGGGTTGTTCTTGGTCTTGCGCGAGAGGATGCGGATGGTGCGACGGATTTCGCTGTCGCGGCCAATGACCGGATCGAGCTTGCCCTTCTGGACCGCCTTGACCAGATCGATGCCGTATTTCTCCAGCGCCTCGTAGGTCCCTTCCGGATCGGGGCTGGTGACCCGCTGGTGGCCGCGCACCTCCGACAGGACCTTGAGCAGGCGATCCCGATCGATGCCGAATTCGCGGAAGAGCCGCCCGGCGGCGGTCGCCGAGCCTTCCTCGACCAGCGCCAGCAGCAGGTGCTCGACGCTGACATATTCATCCTTGAGATGCCTGGCTTCCTCCTCGGCCTTGACCAGCAGCCGGTTGAAACGCTGCGAGACGTAGATTTTCCCCGCTTCCATCCCGCCACCGGAGGCGCTGGGGCGTTTTTCCAGCTCCTTCTTCAGGGCGCGGGAAAAGGCTTCCGGCTCTACCCCCAATTTTTGCAGCACGCGGGGAACAAGTCCCTCGGGCTGTTCGAGCAGCGCCGCCAGCAGATGTTCGCCGTCGACCTCCACATGGCCGAGGCGGGTGGCCTTGCTCTGGGCGGCCTGGATGGCTTCCTGGGTTTTGACGGTCAGTTTGTTGATATCCATAATTTCCTCTCCTGGCGGCTCGGTCTTCTTTTTCGTTTCCCGTTTTCAAGTATAGCGAGCATTCAACGAAAAGGGCCGGGTTGCGAGCCCGGCCCCGATTTCGTCCTTAGTGGACGGTGACTTCGATGCGGCGCGGTTTGGCGGATGCCGCCTTCGGCAGCCGCAGGGTGAGGACGCCGTCCTTGAGTTCGGCGTTGGTCTGGTTCAGATCGAGGTTTTCTGGCAGATGGAAGCGGCGATAGAAGCCGTTGCCGCCGAATTCGCGGTACAGAGCCCCTTCCTCGGCGCGTTCGAGGCGCCCTTCGATGGTCAGCACCTGCCGGTCGATGCCCAGTTCCAGTTGCTCCTTGCTCACCCCCGGCAAATCCGCCACCAGGGTCAGGGCGTCATCGTTCTCGAAGATGTCGACGGCGGGAGCGATCATGGCGGCGCGGTCCTTATCCGCGACGGCCGGTGTGTTTTGTTTATGAAGAGTGATTTCGTTGTTTTTCATGGCATATCTCCTGTTCATGATATTTCGTTATGGGCTCGATCAGCGCTTCAGTTGGCCTGGATCTCGATGCGTTTCGGCAGTACGCTGGCGGCTTTCGGCAGGGTCACGGTCAAAAGCCCGTCCTTGTAGTCGGCGCGCACCTTGTCGCCGTCGATTTCCGCCGGGATGTCGATGGAGCGCATGAACTTGCCGAAACCACGCTCCCGGCGATGCCAGGTTCCCTGCTCCTCGGCGCCGGCCTTGCGCTCACCGGAGAGGGTCAGCGTCCCCTTGAGGATCGTCATTTCCAGTTCCTTGGGATCGATACCCGGCAACTGCGCCTCAAGGATGTAAGCATCCTGATTCTCGCGCAGGTTGATGCGCGGGTAGCCGCGATAGACGGAGCCCGGAACGAGCGGGCGGCCAAAGCCGAGATCACGGAACACCTGATCCATTTCGCGAGTGAAGCTGTCCATTTCCTTGAAGAGATCGAATCCTGTCATGGCCTTCCTCCTGTTTCCTTTCCCCGTGGGGGGAGTAATGGTTGTCATAAAGAGTCGCGCGGCGTCATGCCTTGCACTTCTCCCTAATACAACCGCCATGCCAAATAAATAAATAAATAAATTCGGGCACTTAAAATCATCTAAATCGATTTCCGGAACATTTGCGACGTCGCACGAAATGTCGCACCTGTCGCCTGCGACGTCGCACCAAAAACAACAAGGCCGGATTCTCGTCTGGAGAATCCGGCCTCGGTCAAGTTCTGGGTGAATGGAAAGGACAGGGGATGAGGGACTAGCGGCGGCCCCCCTGGGCGTGGCACGAGGAGCAGACCCGGAAATCCTTGAAGACGAAAAGCCCGTCGTCATTCAAGAGTAGTTTGTGGCAATCCAGACACTTCTTACCCTTGCTCGCGACCAGCAGATGGTGGCGGGTCGGATTGTCGATCGCGCTATTGCGACTGGACAGTAGCGCCGGGTCGACAGCACCGCCGTGACAGCCGAGACAGTCCTCGTTGCTGCCGATATGACCGAAGTAGGGGGCCTCGCCGCCGGGGGTGATAACCCCGTCGCCGTTGGTGTCGGCCTGGATGTTATGGATGGAGAGAGGCGCGTGACACTGTTCGCAGGCACGAATCGCCAGGGTTTGGGCGGCCTGGGTATTGTGACACCAAGCACATTTGTCCGATTGCCCGCCGAAGCCGGTTTCATGGTGAGTCTGCATGTTGGAAAATACCAGTTCGCCCGTGGCGGCGTCATTCCCCCAGTCGTGGCAGAATCGGCAGGAACCCCGGCCTTCGGCGCCGGTGCCCGCGCTTGGGCGGGGGGTCACCATGGTGGCGGAATAGGTGGGGATATAGTGACCATCGTCGAGGTTTTGCACCAGGGCGCCGTGACAGGCGACACAGTCACCGAGTTGGGCGGTGCCGGTCAGGTGATGAACCGAGGCCGCACCCGGCTGCTGCTCGTGACATTCCAGGCAATTGGTGGTGACGATGATTTGATAACTTTTGTTGACAACCTCCACCCGGTGGCAAGTCAGACAATCCAACTTTTCGCTGTTCACCAAATTATGGTGCAGGTCACTGACGCTGGCGCCATGACAGGCGCGGCAATCCTGCTCGTCGAAGTCGTTGAAAACCGCATCGAAGAGGCCCAGATCCTGACGAGTTGGCGGCGGGAGCAACTCGGCCCCCCCGGACGGGGGAAGGGAAAGAAGGACAAGGAGAAGCCAGACAACCGACAAGACGTACTTTTTCATTTGCGACACCCCCATGATTGAAATTTCTTAATTGCTCACGCTACGTTATGGTCCAAGGGCTGTCAATAAATTTAATCTCGATTCTCTCTGCCGCCTTCAGCCTGGTCCGGCGAGGGTGATTCCGCGTCGCTCCCGGGTATTTCCCGCAACTGTCGTTGCAGCCGCCAGGCGAGGATGCCGACCAGCACGACGCCGAGGCCGAGCACGCCCCAGAGCGTCAGCGTCCGCCAGGACGACGACGACCGCCGTGGCAGTAGACGCTCCGGACCGCCCAGGGTGACGACATCACCGGGGACGAGGCGTTCCGGCGCCGGGACACCTGCGCCGGCGATTTCGGCGCTGTGCAACAGTTCGGCGCCGGCGGTTGGTGGGGAGTTCAGGTTGGCGTTGCCGTAGGCGAGCAGGAAAGGTCCGGCGCCGCGCACCAGAAAGAGCAGACGATCGGGCCGCCAGCCGAATTCCAGTCGGGCCCCGGAGAGGCCGTCATCGGAGCGCAAAAACCAGTAGCGGTCGCGGGAAGCGGTCAGCGGCAGTTCCGCGCTGACCAGTTCCCGCTCGCCAAAACGCAGCCGGTAAACCAGCGCCTCGGCGCGATGACGCCCCGGCCCTTCGGGATTTTCTCCGGAGGACAGGCGCAGGCGCGCCAGATTATTGGCCTCGGCGAAGGCCACGCGCAGGGCGGCGACGGGGAGGCGCCCGCCGAGATCGACCCGCGACACCCCCGGCATCTCCGCCAGCGGGGTCGCCGTCACCGGCAGCCACTGGCGAATCTCCGGCAGGGTGGCGTGACTGGGGCGCGCCGAGGCGATCACCCGCGCCGGCTCGACCGGCGGCGCGCTCCCGCGCCAGCGCAGACGCAGATACCTTCCCGGCGCCGTCGGCAGGCCGATGCGCCGGTGCTCCAGGCGTCGGCCCTGGTAGTCGAGGCGGGCGAGGACAACGCGGGTCAGCGGTCGCCAGTCCTTCAACTGGTCGCTCGTCGCCACCTCGACTTCGCCGAAAAAGTCGCCGCCACCCTCCCAATGCAACTCCACCTGGGCGACGGGAAAATCCAATCCGCCGAGATCGAGCAGATAGCCGGAAACGGATGTCGCCCCGTCCGACTCCACCGCGCTACGGCTGCGAATCTCCACCCGCCAGTCGCCGGGAGCCTCGGCGACGCGCACCGCCAAGGCCTCGTCGGCTCCATCGGCGGCGCGCAAGGGGAAGAAGGGAACGGATCGCGCCGCGCCGGGGGTTTCCGTCACGACCGCCTCGGGTCCGCGCAGCAGATGCGGCACTTCCTCGCCGGCGCCGTTGAAGACCCGAAGATCCCCCAGATCGGCCCGGGTCAGGGTGCGATAGACCGCCAGCGGCAGTTCCACCTCGGCGAAGGGCGTGGCGCCGCTCGGGTTCAAGGGCAGGCCGTAGGCGAAATCCTCGGGCAGACTCCGGGCGTGAGCCGGGACGCCGAGAAAGAAAGAGCAAAGCAACGCGGCGAGCAGCAAAGGTTTCATGAATCCTCCCGATCCCGGTCCGCCCGTCCCGGCAGCGGCGCCAGATAGCCAACTACCAGGCAGAGGAGGCCGACGCCGATAAAGGAAACGATCCGCTCCACGGTACTGGTCCGGGCCAGATCGAAGATAAAGAGTTTGACCATGACCATTCCGATCAGCCCGGCGCCGGTCCACCACAGGGTTCGCAGCCCCTTGCGCGCCGCCCAGAGCATCACCACCAGGGCACTCAGGGTCCAGAAGATGGAGAAGGAGGTCTGCGCCAGATCGGAGGCGAGCAGCGCCCGCGGACGGAAGGGCACCTCCCCCCAGTGATGCAAGGTGCGGACGAGCATGGCGTTGAGCCAGAAGAAGGCCGTCGCCCCGGCAAGGATAATCCGCTGGCGCCGCCGCATCCCCAGCGGCTCAAAACCGAGCCGCGTCGTCAGGGTCAGGCTCCAGAAGGCAACCGCCAGCAGCACCAACGCCTGCGCCAGATCGAAGGGGTTGAGCAGGGGCAGATAGGGAAGCGGCCAGGGATCGCCGGGGCTGAAAAGGTTCGCCCCCAGGGTGCCGAGCCAGAGATAGCCGACGATCGGCAGCAACCCCGGATAGAGATAGTCCCGGCGGAAGGAAGAAAGCGGCCAGCGCGGGGAATTCCACAGCCGGCAGAGGCCGA